>NZ_KE332512.1:300000-492686 GCF_000412995.1 Treponema vincentii F0403
TGTTCCTGCGTACACAGGTTTTGCAGCGCATCGGCCTGCTCGTACAGCTTTTCATACTGGCAAAGCTTTGTTTCTTCCGCCTCAAGCGTTTCGTCTTCTTCGGGCTGTAAGCGGGCGTTATCGATTTCGTCGATAACAAACGCGAGATAATCGGTCCGTTCTGTCCGCTCTTTTTCGGAACGGCGTATCGTTTCCAGCCTTGCTTTTATTTCGGCGAGGCGGGTGTAAAGGACGCTGAATTCGCGTACCTCATCGAGGATACCTGCGTAGGAATCCAAGAAGCGGCGGTGTTCCGCTGTTTTAAAAAGAGATTGATGGTCGTGCTGGCCGTGGATGTCAACTAAAAAAGAGGTAAATTCTTCAAGCTCGGAACGGGACACTTGGGCATCTTGAATCCAGATGCTGCCGCGTCCGTTTTCTTTCAGCGTACGCCGTAACAGTATCCTGTTGTTTTCCGGCTCGATTCCCCGTTCATTAAGCCATGCGGCAGCTTCGGGATGGGTGTTGGCAAGGTAAAAAGTCCCGGACACCGCCGCTTCTGCAGTACCCGTCCGGATAATATCCGCCGTAACTTTTCCGCCGAGCAAAAAGCTGAGCGCTCCGATCAAAATGGATTTTCCCGCGCCGGTTTCTCCCGACAGTACATTGAGATGAGCGTTAAAATCGAGAGAAAGCTCGTCGATAAGCGCAATATTTTTTACCGAAATGGTTTCGAGCACATCAACCTCCGTGCTGTAGGCTTACTCCTGCAGCATACTTCCCGACCACGCCAATTTTGACCGGAGCGCCGTATAAAACGTCTCCGGCGAGCATCCGATAAGTTTTAACCGATGCCGCGACATCTTAATATCGATTTTGTCGCCTTCGCAGAGCGGAAACAGCTCCTGTCCGTCTATAGATACAATAACATCTTTTTGGCGATTATGCAAAACCTCTATACGCATGGTGCCGGAAGCGGGCAGCACAATCGGCCTATTCGACAGCGAAAACGCGGAAATAGGCGTAACTACAAAGGCTGCAACCGTCGGATCCATGATGGGGCCTCCGGAGGCTGCCGAATATGCCGTTGAACCGGTCGGGCTTGACACGATAACGCCGTCCGCCCGATAGACGCCGAAGGAGATGCCGTTAAACGAGAGTGCAAGGTTGACAAGCTTTGCAATGCCGTCTCCCGAAACCACGACATCGTTGAGCGCATCAAAAGCGCCGACGCATTTGTCTTCGCGGTACACGGCAGTGGAGAGCATCAGTCGTTCATGCTGTTCCGCATTGCCTGCAAGGTATTCGCTGAGCGCCTGTTTCCAATGTGTCTGCTCAACTCCGGCGATAAAGCCGAATTCACCGAGATTAATCGGAAACACCGGTATTTTTTTAGGCGCACAGTACCGCGCCGCGAACAGCACCGTACCGTCCCCCCCTAGGCTGACAGCAAAATCATACCGTTTCCGGATCGGTTTTGCAGGGGGTAGGCCGTCATATTCGTAGATGTCGGCTCGAATGCCGTTTTCGTGAAAAAAAGCGAGCAGTTCTTTGGATATCTCCGCTGTGTGCGGTTTATAGGTTGTCAGGATGATGATTGCATTCTTTTGCATACGCGTCCGTTACGGCAGTGTTCCCAGTACCTTTGCAATCTTTGCTGCGTTATTAAGCCCCAGCCGGGGGTAGAGCGGAAAAAGCACCGTCCGCAGCAAAAGAGACGCCGCACTGATGCATTTATTTTCTTCTTTTAAAAAATCCGCGATTGAATTGGTGAATGCAAGTTCTATTTCTATATCCTTGCGGTTGACATATTGTTTTACGTCCTTAAAACCGCTTTCCAGTATTACCGGGAAAGAATAAACGGGATTGCGCACTGCTTCGGAAAAGACCAACGGCTTATGCCGTGTCTGTAAAAGTGCACGGAGATACAGTTCCCGCATTTCGTCGCGGAGCTGGAGATTTTTTTCCATATTTTTAAGCTGCACAAAGGCAAGGGATGCATTGATGTCGGGTAAAAAGTCGGTTACCGGAATTGTTTCCGCCATGTTCTTTAACACAGAGGCATTGCGCCGTTCTACAGCAATCAGTATACCGCCGCCGCCGCCCGTTAAAATGTCGCGCTCTTCCAACCCCAATATTGCAAAGGATCCGAACGTTCCCGCCCGTTTTTCGCCGTATAAGGCGCCTGCGCTTTGAGAAATATCTTCTATAATCGGAACGGAAAGAGCGGAAAACGCTTCCATATCGGGCAGATTTCCGAGCGTTTCATGCAGTACCAGCACTCTGCCGCCCTGTTTAATGCCTTCTTCAACCGCTTCAAGCGTAACCAAACCGGTTAACGGATCGACATCCAAGACAATCGGCGTAAAACCGTTCCGCTGCACCTCGATATACTGCCACGAAGGCGCGAGCGCCGATAATAGTACGCCAGCCTTTTCGGGGAGATCGAACATTTTCAGCGCATACACCAAGGCCATCGCCGGGCTGCGTAATGCAAGCGCGCCCTCGGCTGCGTAAAGCTCGCGCACCAATTTTATGAGTTTTTGATTCATCTCTCCCGGGCCGATTTTTTCTTCGACCATACAGGTGAGCACTGCATCCATTTCCGAACGGCGGATAGTAGAGCTATAAACAGGTATCGGCATCTTAGAAAGAGGTGAGTTTCTGTAATTCTTTCGGATTAAATAATCTGCGGATATCCAAGAGGATTAAATATCCCGAATCTTGGCGGATAACCCCATTGATGTATTCGGTACCGATACCGGTAATCATCTGAGGGGGAGGCTGAACATCTTCCTGCCGTACCATAACGACACGAGCAATGCGGTCTATTACGATACCGATTTTGTATTTGCCGATTTTAAGGATGATAAATCCTCCCAAATATTCATCGTCGCCGTCTAAATCCGCTTTTTTAAGATGAAAGCGCTTATGTAAACTAATAATCGGTATAATTTCGTTCCGCAAGTGGAAAAAACCTTCGACATAATACGGTGCATTCGGGATCTGCCGGACTTCTTGAACCTTTACTATCTCTTTTACATCCATTATATCGACACCGTAAAGCTCTTCACCGAGCTGAAAGGTTACCAGTTGAAACTGCGCGTCAGTAATCGCCATATCTATCCTCCACTAAAATTGATAACGCCGAACGTGTGCGTTAAAGATACTATAATTTTTAACTTTTTTCAAGCATGGCGATAGGACTCGTGAATATGGAAATGTCGCAAAAATTGAGTGCTTTTTCGGCATTCCCGGAGAATTTAAAAGATTGTCGTTTTTTATAAAATAGTATATATTTTCACTATGCAAGAGACAGCTGATTTTTTTAACGACAGTGCAGTAATGCTTGCCGCCGAGGGGTGCCATAACGAAGCAATAGCGTGCCTGCGGCGCGGCCTACAGCTTGAACCGTACAGCAGTTTGATGTGGTTTAATTTGGGACTCAGCTACTATGCGCTTGATGATAAAGATAATTCTCTCTATGCGCTCTATCAGGCGGCGCGTTGCAATCCCTTTGATGCCGATATCTGGGATACACTGGGTGTTGTGCTCCATGAAACCGGCGAAATGGAAGCTTCGCGGCTTGCATATACCAAGGCACTTGAGCTGGAGACTGAAAACGGCCGAATTTGGAATAATTACGGTACGCTCCTTTTTAATGAAGAAAAATATGAACAAGCCCGCCGTGCCTTTGAATCCGCTCTGACCCTCGATCCCGAGTCTGAAGATACGCTTTTTAATTTGCGCGACACATATACGATGCTGGGGTATAAAACGCTTGCAAGAAAATGTTCTAAAATAATCGATAGAATGGCTTTAACAACGCCGAAAGCACCGGTAAAAAAGCAGGACAGACTGTGAGAATTTTTTATATCGCCGAAATTACCGGTAAAGTAGGCGTATGGGCTGTTAAAAAAAATATTGCGGAGATTAAGAACCGCTATCATCCCGATTTTATTATTGCAAATGCCGGTATGGCGACCGGCGCCGGCGGGCTTGGTAAACAACATGCCGGTTATCTAAAGAAGATGGGAATCGAATGCATCACCGGCGGCGATTGGATCTTTCAGAAGAAAGATTTGGTTGAAAATCTTCCGCAGATGCCTTTTGTGCTGCGTCCTTGCAATCTACCGGAGCAAAGCCCTGGGAAAGGGTATCGCTCTTTTACAACCCGAAGCGGAGAAAAACTTGCGGTTATTTCGCTTTTGGGACGGGTAGGGCACCACCGGCTTTTGGCCGACAACCCCTTTACTCTGATGCAAGGGATTCTGCCCGACATAGAAAGAGAAACGCCTTTTATCATGGTTGATTTTTCTTCAACCGCTACCGCCGAAAAACAAACTATGGCGTTTTTCCTTGCAGGGAAGGTTTCCGCATTGATCGGATCGGGTACGGGCGCCGCCACAGCCGACGAGCGGCTGATGTCCGCCGAATGCGGGTTATCCGCCGGTTTTGCCGCAGCGGAATATACCGACACGGCCGCGATGCAAACGGCATCTGCAGAAAGCGGAAAAAACGGCGGGCGGCAAAACCGAGAAACCGCCTATATCACTGATGCGGGGCGAACCGGCAGCTTTGACTCCGTCGGCGGACATGCCCCGTCCGGCAAGATACGGGAGTACCGTACCGGTCTTTTTGAATATCCTCAAGAGACATGGCAGCGGGTCTGTGTTCAGGGGCTGGTTATTGAATTGGACGGGGCGGGCGGCGCCCATTCGATAGAACGCGTCCGTATCGAAGTTCCGTCCGCTACGGCGCCTCATGTATCGGAGTAGCAGGCATTGCCGATTTATTTGATTTTGGAGGGTGTTATGGAAAAAACAGGAAGAATTATACGTATGCCGATAACAAAACGGAACGGTATGCAAATTGCGACCGTTCAATATGATACTCCCGAAGCGGATCTCTGCTCAATTAAATCTACCGACAGCCGCGGTGGCTGTCCGTCATGCGGAGGCGGCTGCCATGCGTGCGGAAAAAGCGATGCGGAAGGCTTACTTGCGGTACAGGGCAATGTTGTTAATGCGTTGAATGTTTCGGGAAAGGATCTGTGGATCGGAAATAAGGTCGGCGTATTTGTTTCCGAAAAGGCGGCGCGCTTTCAGGGGCTTTGCGCAGTCGGCATTCCGCTTATCCTTGCAGCATCTGCTTTTACTGCAATCTTTTTACGGACTCGAAGCGAGCCGCTTGCGCTTGCGGGTATCGCCGCAGGGCTTGCGGCAGGCGCCGCTATCGCTTTCGGGATTAGCCGAATATTAAAAGAGCGGGCTCTTCCGCAGATTGTTACCGTCTATGAATAAAAAAAATACTGTCGATACCGCTGATGTTCCGATCACGGAGGTACATTTAGCCGAAGCCCGGCTTCCGGTACGGAAAAAAATCGGATTTGGAATTGCCGACATCGGTGGAAATTTATTTTTTACGGCTATGGGGTTTTGGACGCTGACATATCTCACCGATACGGTGTACCTTGCACCCGCTCTTGCAGGAATCGCCGTTATGACGGCAAAAATATGGGATGCCGTGACCGATCCTATCGTCGGCTTTTTTTCCGACAATACCCGCACCCGTTTCGGACGGCGCCGGCCGTATCTGTTATTCGGAGCGTTGCCGTTCGGCCTTTCGCTCTGGCTGTTTTTTACCAAGCCTTCGCTTACCGCACAAACGGCGCTGTTTTGGTGGGCATTGCTGATGCTCTGTCTAGTGAACACGGCCATGACTCTTGTGAATATTCCGTATTCGGCGCTGACCCCCGAATTAACCTCCGATTATAACGAGCAAACCTCACTCAATGCATATCGTTTTTTATGTGCCGGCATCGGTACGATAATGGGAGCTGTCATCGTCATGCCGATTGTCAATATATTTCCATCCAAAGCATCGGGATTCTCCGCAGCAGGCGCCGTTATCGGCGGTATTATTCTGGTAACAACGCTTATCACTTTTTTTTCAGTGAAAGAGTCTGCCGTACCGCCGAAAACAAGTACGGGGAAGGCGAACGCGTTCTTTGCTTCCTACCGTTCGGTGTTTAAAAATTCCGCATATACGGTGCTTTTAGCGGTTTTTGTATTGCATATTACCGCGCTCAATTTTTTACAGGGAATGGTTGTGTATTACCTTAAATACATTTACCGAGCGGAATCTCTATCAAGCATGATTATGGGACTGTTGCTGATAACGGCGATTGTTTCAATTCCTATTGCGGCGAAATGTTCAAATCTATTGGGAAAAAATTTTTCGTACCGTACCGGACTTGCCGTGTTGTGTGTTTCTACTATGGTTATCTTTTTTATAGGGCACCGTATCGGCGTAACCGGTCTTGCAATCTCATTCGTATGCGCAGGAATAGGGGTCGGTTTCGCCTTTGCCACTCCTTGGGCAATGCTACCCGATGCGATTGCGTGGCAGCCCGATACGGTACGCAACGAGGGCTGTTATTACGGAGTGTGGACCTTTGCCAGTAAGCTCGGACAGGCTGTTTCGACCGGTGTTTCAGGTTTAATTCTCAGCGCTGCGGGCTATCATGCGGATACAATTCAGTCTCCTCAAACGATTTTTGCCATCAGGCTTATCGCCGGACCGATTGCTGCCGCTGCATGCTTATTGGGGTTTATACTTATCCGTTTCTATCCTATCGATAAAAAAAGAAAGGCGCTAGCATAATTCATACTTTTAGTTTATAATGATAGTATTAAAAATAGCCGGTTTATAACAGGGATGGTTTGTCATGCCCTTGTGATAACGGCATACAGTATGGAGAATTACAGCATGAAAGAATTAATTTCTCATCCCGGTGAAAAATATACCGAAGCGGTTCGTCTCGGTTCACTGTTTAAAAAAGCTGTCCATCATAAAAAATGTCTTTTTTCCGCCGTATTAGCGGCGTTTGTTTTTTTGGGAAGCGGCATGGCTGTCTATGCAGAAACTGCACCTACGGTACAAGGCGGCGTAATCGATTTACGAAACTGGAATTTTGATACCAAGGGAAAAGTGTCGCTTAACGGTACTTACGGCTTTTTCTGGAACGAATTTCTGGAAGATTGGAAAGAACCGTCAGACTATATAGCGGTACCGTCCTCTTGGACTGCTAAAGCAGCGGGACAGGGGAAAGCATATCCTTCAAACGGCTATGCGACATATGCTATAAGACTGCTGTTGCCTAAAGGAGCGCCTTCTCTTTCGCTGTATCTGAAAAACAGGTTCCCTTCGCTGACCGTATTTGCAAACAGTGTGCAACTTGACGCATATAATCCTTCCGGAAGAAAACTCACGGATGCGCAATCTTCTTGTTTTGTCTTACCCTCAGGCGAAACGCAGATCGATCTTTTGATTCAAATAAAGAGTATTGATCACAAAAAACAAGGTATATACAATCCTGTTATTCTTAATAAAACATCCGTCATCGAATCGTCGATATATCAGCGTAAGCTTATCGAAGCAATGATTTTCAGCTTTGCATTAGCGCTCGGTCTTTACCATTTGATATTGTTTATTTTCAGATCAAAAGAAATCAGTATTTTGTATTTTACCCTGCTTGTATTTATCGTTATGATACGAATACTTTCAACAGGGACGATGATCGGATGCGATTTATTCGGTTTTTCTTGGATGACAGCGCTTCGTATGGACTATTTCAGCTTTGCAACGGTCTCAATTCCTGTCATCCTGTACTTTTATGCGCTTTATAAGAAATATATTAATAAGATTATTGTTATCGTTTGGGTAGCAGAAGGGGTGTTGTACGGGATTTTGACGCTTGTTACAAAAGGTGCTTTTTTTACATCGTTTCTCTTTATACACCAAATGATTTGTATTTTGCAGGTTGTATACCTTCTCTATCTTATCATCCGGTTGATGTATAAAAAAGAAAAAGAGGCATCTTTCATTGCAACCGGCTTTGCCGTACTGACAATTACCGCCTTGATCGATATCCTTGAGGGAATGGATATTATTCAAACGCCGGCAATGCTTCCCTTTGGGCTTCTCTTTTTCCTGCTGATTCAAGCTGTCTCATTCGCAAGAATATTCTATTTTGAAAAGCGAGAGAGCGAATTGATGCGTGATAAAGTCATTGCTTCTTCCGGTCAATTGGGTACATTTATCACCGAAATTAAAAAAGTTATTGAAGATTTGGCAAACGAAGATACCGTACTGACTTCGAATATGCATAGCGCTCAGTCCTATGTAGATAAAATTTCAAGCTATATTAAGTTGGTACTCGAAGAGGTATCCTCACAGAAAACGAGTTTGATCGATACGGAAACCAATACTAATCATTTAAATACTTTCCTTGAAGGCTTGGATACTCAAATTACGCAGCAAAGTGAAAAATCAAAGGATGCAATGGATAAGCTTATGGACTTAATCCAAAACACGAAGCTGCTGACGGAAAAATTCAAGGTTATTCAAGATAACTTTATGAATATCTTCCAAGCGAATGAAGTCGGTAAGACGAACTTTTCAAAGATGACCAAGACAATATCCGATATTACTACCCGTTCCGCTGTTTTGCTTGAAACCAACCAGTTGATAACACAGGTCGCCGAGCAGACGGATATGCTCGCAATGAATGCTGCTATCGAAGCAGCGCATGCCGGAGATGCGGGAAAGGGATTTGCCGTTGTTGCCGAAGAAATCCGGAATTTGGCTGAGAGGGCATCTGCGGAATCGGATTCAACCGGAAAAATTATTAAGCAGATTACTGCTTCCATCGACGAAACCGCTTCTGCTACGGATATTTTAGCTCAGAGTTTTGCCGATATTAGCGATAAGGTGACGGACTTTGAACACATGCTCGCGGAAATCGCAACCTTTATCGGACATACGGATGCTCATACTACCCGTATGGAGCAAACGCTGAAGGAAGTATTGGAAGAAATGACGGCGTTAAAGAACGAAAATAGCCGCATAATTGAAACACGTGAAAATACGGTTTCCAGCTTTGGCCGCTTAACAAAGGCAACGGAAAGAGTTAATGCAGAAATCGATTCAATGCTTGACAATATTACCAACTTAATACGTATTTTTTCAAAAACGGCGGAATCGCAGGAACAAACACGGGAAATTATCGGCCGCTTAAATCGTTTATCTTTTCAGAATCGGGAAACGGTCCCTGATGAAAATGAAGTTCCTGAAATCTAATTTCATTTTCGGTATTTCTTAAAAATAATGGGAATCTCTAAAACTTCGATGTTTTGAGATTCCCCTTAAATATTTATGGATTAAGGAAAAATGATGGCTCAAAACAGTAAAATTACTCCTGAAGTATTTGACAATTTACTCTATCTTTCTCGCCTTTCTTCCAACGATAGCGACATGGAGTCTATTGCCGGACAGGTTGGTCAAATTGTTGAATATTTTGATATTCTTAAAAAGTATGATGTGCCTGCGGAGGCGGACAACGCGGCAATGCTTTCGCAAGGATTACTGCGCAGCGATACTATTGAGGCCGGTATAACGCAATCGGATTTGAAAAAAATGTCGAGCGAATATATGGACGGCTATTTCCGTGTACCTAAAGTTCTTGGGAGCGGGGTGTAATCATGAAGGATATTTGTACGGCAAGTTTAGCCGAATTAAAAACGTACTTGGAAGAAGGGGCGGTAACTTCCGTTGATATAGTCCGCGCATTAAAGGCAGCATATCAGGCGGATGAAAAGCAATCGACACCGCTGCACGGATTTATTGAATTTTTCGATGACGCGGAAATACAAGCAGAAAAAGCCGATGCGCTGCGAAAAGAAGGTAAGACGGCTGGAAAGCCGCTTTTAGGGCTTCCCTTTGCAGTGAAAGACAATATTTCCATGCGCGGAAAACTCTGTACGTGCTGCAGCAAGATATTGGAAGGCTATAGAGCTCCGTATAATGCGACGGTTATTACCCGTTTAATAGAAGCAGGGGCAATACCGATTGGTAGGGCGAATATGGATGAATTTGCGATGGGCTCTTCCACCGAGTATTCGGTATATGGGCCGTCTCGCAATCCGGTAGATCGCAGTCTTACTCCCGGCGGTAGTTCGGGTGGCTCCGCAGCGGTTGTTGCCGGGTTTCAGGCTCCTTTTGCACTTGGCACGGAAACGGGCGGTTCCGTTCGGCTCCCGGCCTCATACTGCGGAATATACGGCTTAAAACCCACCTACGGCGCTATCAGCCGGTACGGTGTAGTTGCATTCGGCTCTTCGCTCGATCAAGTGGGGCTTTTTGCCCGCTGTGTCGATGATATCGGTTTAGGCCTTTCTATTGCAGGCGGCGCCGATTCACACGATGAAACGAGCGTCCGGCATGATTTTTCTCCCTGCGCACGTTTGGAAACTTATACCGGCAGCGAACTGAAAAAACTCCGTATTGCATTGCCGGTCGAATTTACGCAAGCAAAGGGGTTGGATGCGAATGTTGCGGCAATATTTGAAAAATTCCGTACATGGTTTACTTCAAAAGGTGTGCAGGTAGATCCCGTTTCAATTCCCGTGTTGGAATCTTCGATTGCGATGTATTATGTTATCGCCCTTTCCGAAGCTTCAAGCAATCTTGCCCGTTTTGACGGTATCCGTTACGGTTTGCGGAAAGATCCGGGAAAAGGCTATGACGAGCTGTACTGTGCTACCCGTTCTGCAGGATTTGGACGGGAAGTAAAACGGCGTATCATAACCGGAAACTATGTATTGTCCCATCACCTATCCGGTGATTGTTATGAAAACGCGCTCCGTGTCCGCGCCCGTATGGAAAAAGAAGTTGGTGCGATTTTGCAGCAGTACGACTTTATTTTCTGTCCTACTGCGCCTACGCCTGCCTTTAAACTTGGAGAGCGTGTAGACGATCCTATGGCAATGTACCTTTCCGATCTGTTTACTACATTTGTGAATTTATCGCACATTCCGGCCTTATCGATACCTGCGGGGAAGGCAAAAGACGGCCGTCCGGTCGGTATGCAAATCGCGGGCGCAAAACTTTCCGAAGAGAAAATTTTGCGCTTAGCAAAAACGTTGGAGGCGGCACAGGTATGAGTTCGGAATTATCCTACGAAGTAATAATCGGTTGTGAAATTCACTGCCAACTGTTAACAAAGACAAAAGCTTTTTGCTCCTGCGAAAACCGTTACGGAGGAATGCCTAATTCGCGTGTTTGTCCGGTATGTTTAGGGTTGCCCGGAGCTTTGCCGTTTATCAGCGACGAATATGTGAAACTCGGCATTAAGGCCGGTTTTGCGCTCGGCTGCACCGTCAATGAATTCAGTAAATTTGACCGTAAGCATTATTTTTATCCCGACTTAGTGAAAGGGTACCAAATTACGCAATTCGATAAACCGATTTGCGAAAACGGCAAGGTTGAAATCAACATGGCGTCTCCCAATGAAGCACCCGAGATGCGGACAATCCGAATTGAACGCATCCATCTTGAAGAAGATGCCGGTAAAAGTCTTCATATTGAAGGATCGCATAGCTATGTAGATTATAACCGCTGCGGGGTTCCGCTTATAGAAATCGTATCCAAACCGGATATGAAAAGCCCTGAAGAAGCGGCGCAATATATGCAGACGATTAGGGAAATTTTAAAGTTTATCGGCGTTACCGACGGTAACTTGGAAGAAGGGGCGATGCGCTGCGATGCAAACATCAACCTGAAAGTATTTGAAAACGGCAAAGAATACCGTACGCCTATTTCCGAAATTAAGAATATGAACTCGTTTAGAACGGTGCGCGATGCGTGTGCGTATGAGGTTCAGCGGCAGCTTGAGGAGTTTAAAACGGATCGGCAGGAATATTCGGCCGACTTTAAGCGCACGATGGGGTGGGACGAACCGAGCGGTAAGACGGTTATCCAGCGGACAAAAAACTCCGCACTGGACTACCGATTTATGCGTGAGCCGGATATTCCCCCGCTTGTACTGAGCAGAGAATATATCGATTCGGTATGTAAAACCGTCGGCGAATTACCGGCAGCAAAACGGGAACGGTTTAAGAAAGAGTACGGACTTTCTCAATTCGATGTGGAAACGCTTACAGCCGAGCGAAGTTTGGCGGAGTGGTTCGAAGCCGCCGCCGTTAAGACGAAAGACCCCAAAAAAGTTGCCAACTGGGTTCTTGCGGAAGTTCTTGCAGTATTGAACGAAAAGCATATCGGGCTCGAGCAATTGCCTTTCGGTTCCGATCATATTGCCGAATTGGTGAATGCACTCGATGCACAGACTATTACCAGTAAGCAGGCAAAGGATGTTTTTGTAGAAATGATGGAAAGCGGCGAACATCCGCAGCAGATCATTAAAAACAGGGGCATGACGCAGGTAAGCGATGCCGGCGCTATCGAAAAACTGGTAGACGAGGTCTTTGCGGCCAATCCTCAAGCTATCGCCGACTGGAAAAAAGGCAAAACCAATGTTGCCGGATGGCTGATGGGGCAGGTGATGAAAAAGTCGCAAGGCAAGGCGAATCCCAATCAGACTACGGAATTGGTACAAAAAAAACTTGCGGCGTTATAAAAAGTAATAATCGGCACTCGCTAAAAACGATGATTGTTAGCGAGTGCTAAGGCCTTGTAGATGATTATGTATATAAAATACGGTAACCATGGTTCTTTTTGAGGGCGTGCATATTTCTTTTTATAAAAATCTTGCAGTAATTAGAAAGTTATAATAGAATTATAGAGTATAATGTAATATAATATAATAATGTAAGGATTTGATGATGGAGCAGAGACGGAGAGATGATTTTGCTTCTCCGGCAATGTTAATCATCCCAAATCCGAATGCGGAGCATTAGATGTCGGAACAAAAAGAAAAAAATCAACAGGAAAAGGTACGTTTTCCTATAGGCGCGAAATTGGTTATCATGATTTCCGTTTTGCTCATCATTGCGCTTGGCGCTATTACGCTGCTGGTAACATTATTCGGCAGTGAAGATGTTCAAATTACAGCCGAAGAAAACAACCGAACGGTGAACGCGCAAGCTGCAAATTCCGTTGAAAGCGAACTCTCTTCTATTAGAGCAAATGCTTTTTTGCTTTTGGATCTTATCAATACGGCTGAAAGTTCAAGCAGTTTTGCAAAACAGGCTGCAACCTTTTATTTTGAACGGAATCCTTCGGTTGCCGCCGTCCTTGTTACCGATTCGCGGCGTCCTGACGGTGTCGATCGTACATTACTGAATACGACATTCTTTTTATCCCATGAGCTTGATCCTTCATTGGTAGAAACATTTTTAAAACAGGAACGGGAGGCTGCGGGTCAGGTCGAGCAGGGAATTATGAAAATCCTCAATGCCGCTCCGCTTTTTAATCAGCCGATGCTCGTCTTATTTTATCCGTATAAAGAAAAAGGCCTTGCCCAAGGGCTTGCCGTGTTCTTTTCTGCAGAAAAGCTTTCCGACGGATTCGGGCAAGGAACATTGCAGACAACCTATCTGGTAAACGATACGGGTGATGTGCTTATCCATCCCGATTTCGATCTTATCCGCAACGGTACGAACGTGTCCTCTTTCGCTCTTTTTAAGCAGATGCGGGAAAACGGCGATACAAACCGGCAGATGTTATTTGAAGATGAGGCAGGTAAAAAATACTTCGGGTCGTACACACGGCTTTCGCTCGGCGATGCGGCGGTTCTTACTACAGCCGAAGCTGCACAGGTGCTTGAGCCCGTCAACGATACGGCGAAGCGGAATCTCTATTTGAGTATAGCGGTTCTTGCCCTTTCGGCAATGTTCGTGTGGTTTTTGTCAAAAAGCATCAGTACGCCGATTAAGCTGTTGACCGTTGCTGCTCATCAAATTGAAGCGGGCGAATATGAGCTTGACCTAAAACCGAAAACGCATGATGAGGTTGGGCTTTTAACGTCCAGTTTCGTACAGATGGGCAAGGGACTTGCAGAGCGGGAACGGCTCAAAGATTCGTTCGGCAGGTTTATCAATAAGGAAATTGCGGAGCTTGCCGCGCAGGGTCGGTTGGCACTCGGCGGCGAAACTAAGGAAACGACAATCTTCTTTTCTGACATCCGTTCGTTTACCGCTATTTCGGAAAAGCTCGAACCGTTTGAAGTTGTCGGTTTCTTAAATGAATATATGACGCAGATGGTTGAATGCGTTAACGACACGCACGGCGTTGTAGATAAATTTATCGGCGATGCGATTATGGCTGTATGGGGTGCGCCGACAAGTTCAGGCTCTCCTCGCCAAGATGCATTGAATTGTATCCGTGCAGCGCTCCGTATGCGGGCTGCGCTTATGCAATTTAACCGCGGACGGGGAGGGGATAAAAAGCCGATTATCCGTATCGGGTGCGGTATTAATTCGGGTCCTGTCGTTGCCGGACAAATCGGATCTCAAAAGCGTATGGAGTATACGGTTATCGGCGATGCGGTAAACCTTGCTTCCCGAACGGAGGCTTTGAATAAGCCGATGGGAACCGATATTCTTATCACCGAATACACGTATAAGCTTGTGCATGATGAGGTGCTCGTAGAAGAGATGCCGTCGGTTACCGTAAAAGGAAAAGAGAAACCGCTCCGTATGTTTGCGGTCATTAATATGCCCAACGAAAAAGGTATTCCGGGGGCAGGAGAACAAGGTCCGACAAGCCTTAACCAGATTAGAAACGTATTGGGTATTCCCATTCCCGATTTTGCAAAGGTGAATCTTAATGAAGACGAGAAAAAATACAAGATCCAATCCTAGTTTTACCAATGTCGGCGCAGATGTTTCCGTCGTTGTCTTGTCTCTTCTAGTGATTTTTGCCTCTTCGTTTTTGTTTGTGAAAAATTTAAACAGAACTTTTTCACGTAACGATAAGACACCTGTTGCAACCGTAACCTTTAAGTATAAATCGGTTCAGCGTAAATTTCTTGACCGTGCTGTCTGGGATCACCCGCAGCAGAATTCTCCCGTTTACAACGGCGATACCATACGTACATCCCCCGAAGCTGAGGCAACGCTGTATTTTGTTGACCGCAATGTCGTTGAACTCGGTTCGAGTACGATGATTCAAGTATTCGTTAATAATGAAGAATCCCGAATCGATTTGACGAGCGGGCTCGTGTCGGTTGAAACCTCCGATTCTTCCAATATGCTGGTCAGCTCGGAAAACACTACGGCAAAGATTTCTAAGGGCTCATCTTTCCGTGCCGATAAAAGCGGCGAGGGGAACCTTCAGTTAATTGTAGAAAAAGGTGAAGCCGCCGTTACCGGACAAGACGGTGCGGAAAAGGCAGAGGTCTTAACGCAAGGCGCCGTTATGCAGACAGGGGTACAGACCCCGTTGGTAATGGTAAGCCCCGGAAAAAGCGTAAAGCTGCTCAAACAGAGCGGAAACGGTGTAGATGTACCGTTTCAATGGTACAGTTCTTTACCTGCCGGTGAAGATCTAATACTGGAAACCTCACCGTTCAGCAGTTTTTCCGAAGCAACACAGGCCTATACGGTTACCGGTTTAACCGACTACACACTCGCAAAGCAAAACCAATCATTCTATTGGAGACTTTATTCTTCTACTGCCGGAACATCCGATGTTAATGTACAATCGGGTAAGGTCAATATTATCGACGCTCCCGCTCCCGTCTTGTTGGAGCCGGCGGTTGATGCGGAGTATACCTATACGACAACTCCACCTACAATCCGATTTTTATGGGAAGGTAATTCTCTCGTTGCGTCTTATTTGTTGGAAGTTTCCGACAATCCCGAGCTGAAAGACCCTCAGTTGAGCCGTTTTGTCAATACACAGTCGCTTACCTTATCGGACTTTGCTGAAGGAACATGGTATTGGCGTGTTACGCCCCGTTACCTTATCGGGGCTGAAAATGCACCGGAAACCTCGAAAATAGCTTTTTTTCATATAGAGAAACAAGCTATTGCAACGGAAACTGCTCAGATATTGTTCCCGCAAGCGACGGCGGAAACGGCGCAGGGAAAAGAAATGTCTTTTGCATGGAAAAATATCTCCGAGACGAAGTCTTATCGGTTGAGAGTTGCGAAAGACGCTCAAATGAAGACCATCGTAGTTGATACCATCGTTGAATCGAATTCTTTTAAGCTTGATAATGCAGCCGCGCTGCTTCCCAACGGCGACTATTACTGGACGGTGTCAGGTATTGATGCAAAAGGCACCGAGATGCCCGCGACGGCGCCGGTTAAATTTGAAACGGTTAATACCGATTATACGTTGCGCGGTATTTTCCCGCCTAGCGGATATGTGCTTGCGGATACTCTCTGTCCCGACACACGCTTTACATGGAAAACGAATGTTGAAACGGAGAAACACTTTCAAGTATCCGCTTCTGAGGATTTTGCTACGCTTGCCGTCGATGTAAAAACATCGGGTAACGGTATTGATGGCATTTCTTTACCGCAGGGACGATGGTATTGGCGGGTTGTCGCTGATAGTGCGGCAGGCCTCTTAAAAGCGGAACCCAAGCAGTTTACGATTGCGTCTCCGTTGGGAAAACCGAATTTATTCGATATCGGAAGCATGATAGTTGTCTTCCCCGAAGGAAAAACGAAATTTGTGTGGTCTCCGGTTAAGGGTGCGGATTATTATCAGGTTCGCATTGTAAAAATCGGTGATGAAGATTCTCCTTTATACGAAAATTTATTTATTACCGAAACTCAAGTGGAGATTGCTTTACAACGTGTCTTAGATGGCAACTACCGCATTAGCATCCAAGGATTTGCTTCCGCTTCTATAACGTCAACGCGGCGCTACGGCTTAGCTGTCGATCATAACTTTGTACTCAAGCATCTAAAACCGGTAGAACTGTTATATCCTGCAGACGGTGCAAGAATAGACGGACTTGAGGCCGCGCTTCATCCGTTTACCTTTGAATGGCAAACGATGGTGCCGCCGGCTTCGTCAAGGTTAATATTGCGGAAATCAGGTACTGCAAATCCCGTTTTTGACGTATCCGACCCTGCTGTGGAAATTCAAGCTCCTCCGCTTGAACAGGGACGATATACATGGGAAGTAAAGGCCGCCGTACCGGAAGGATTTGATATTTCATCACGCAAACGGTTTACGTTTACCGTTTTGCCGATACCGCCGCTGCCGCCGGTTACATTTAATTTCCCAAAAGCGGATGAAGTGCTTAATGCTTCTTTCTTTAAGTCGAACCGGAGTATCGATTTTAGATGGAATAGAGTACCGGATGCAACCCACTATCGGTTTAAACTTTCCGATTCTTCCGGGCGTTCAATATTTACAGCCGATATCCGTGCGGACAGCGCCGGACAGCCGGTTGTAAGTTTTAAAGATATTGCACGCTTATCTCCCGGAACCTTCTCTGCAGAAGTGGTGGCACAACGGCGGCTAAGTAACGGAAAGGTATTTCAAAACGGTACTGCCGCACGTTTACGTTTCCAAATAGATATTCCTAAGGGAAGAACGGTATCGACGGATGAAACGGGAGTTCTATATGGAAAATAAGCACGGTTTGCTACTTGCCGGTGTTCTTTTGTTGAGCCTTATCCCATTGTCCGCTCAAGAAGCTGCCCCCTCCGTGCAGGAAGTAAAAAAAGCAGGGAATGAAAAGAAAAATTATTTTCTCAAAGAGACCGATCAGGGCGTCACACTTG
Organism: Treponema vincentii F0403; assembly: GCF_000412995.1. NCBI lineage: Bacteria > Pseudomonadati > Spirochaetota > Spirochaetia > Treponematales > Treponemataceae > Treponema > Treponema vincentii. The sequence continues at coordinate 317,529 of NZ_KE332512.1, forward strand.
TCCAGCGTTTGTCTTGGGAAAAATTGGATGATATTTTAGGCTTTGAATTCGAACTTGAACAACAGGATAAAAAAACGAAAGTGTGGCGCTTAATTGATAAACAGACCGTAAAAACCAATTATGCGGATGTCTCTTTAGCGCCGGGAGATTACCGTTTCCGTGTACGGGTTATAAATCTTCTAGGGCAAAAAGAAGATGCAAGCGAGTATCGTAACTTTGCTATCCGTATTGCGTATCAGCCGGAAGTTACTGCGGTTTCTCCTCAAGTTATCAACTTTGATGAGCTCGAAGACCAGACGCTTACCATAACCGGTAAAAATTTCCATGAAGAAACCTCTTTTATTCTTACGAATAATTTGAGCGGATCCGTTTTACGCGGAACTATTACGGAATTAAAAGATAACGGTACTCATGCGGTTGTTACTTTTGATTTTATGAGGGCAAACCCGGGAATTTATACATTTGCAGCGGTTGATCCGAGCGATCTGTCGGCAGAAAAAGAAAATATTGTATTCCGATTCCAAAAACCGCTGGATGTATTTATTTCAGCTGACTATGTTTTTAACGGTTTTATCGGCAACCGGATATTAGGAAAGGAAGAATATTTCAATACGAATATTGCCCCTTTGGCAGGCGGTATACGGCTGACAGTTGTTCCGATAAAGCGGTTTTACGGCAATTTCGGGGTTAATTTTACCGGCTCCGGTACTTATTTAAAAAATAAAACCAATGGGTATACGCTAACGAGCGGTTTGTTATTTGCTCAACTGAATGCAGCATATTTTGTATCGATTATTAAACACCGGCTGGTATTTGACGTTCATGCGGGTATGGGAGCTGCTTTTCTGGTAAATACCCAGTTTTCCTATGATGCGGCGGAAAACATAACGAGCAATAAGGCATGGTATTGGGGCTTGACGTTTAATGCCGGTACAGCTTTGTATGTGTATGTATACAAGAAGCTCTATATTGAACTCAATGTTGACCACGTTATCCCAATCAGACAGGGAAACGGCTTCCCTATATATATTATTCAACCGCAGTTGGGTATCGGATGGGAATTTTAGAAAGTACTTAATCCTGATATTCGATGGCTTCTACCATCCGATCCTTTGATAACACCGTATTGGGGAATATCTCCTGTGCATCCTTTAAAAGCTGCTTTAAGTCATAATCCGTATAACGGGGACTGTAGTGGATAAGTGCCATCTTTTTCACTGCAGCATCCCGTGCAATTCGAGCAGCCTGTGTACAGGTCATGTGTTTTTTTTCGGCAGCGTCTTGTTCCATACCTTTTTCAAACATGGATTCGCATACTAAGAAGTCCGATCCTGCCACTTCCGGAGCGATGGTAGGAAGATATTTCGTATCGGTTACAAAGCTGAATTTCCGGCCGCTTCGGGGATGGCCGAGTACTTGACTGCTTTCCACGACAGTGCCGTCCGATGCTTCTACCGCTATTCCTGCCTGCAGCTTTGACCATAGCGGTCCGCACGGAACATTCAGCCTGCGTGCAGCTTCGGGATCAAAAGCTCCCGGACGCGGGAACTCTTCAAATACATATCCGAGGCAGGGTTTCGTATGCTCAAGCCAGAACGCCCGCACTTGAAACTCGTCGGTTTTATATACGATACCGGGTTCGGTAATTTCTTTGATAATGATTTCGTAATTGATATACATATCGAGAACTTGTCTGCTTGTTTCGATATATTCTTTAATTTTCGGCGGCCCGATAATGTAGAGCGGTTCATCACGATCAACCTGTGCTGATAACATCAGTATGCCCGGTAGTCCCGTTACATGATCCGCATGGGTATGGCTGATAAAGATAGTATTGATTTTTTTCCATCGGAGATTGAGACGGCGCAGGGAAACTTGAGTTCCTTCCCCTGCATCAAAAAGAAATAGGTCGCCTTCACGGCGAAGCAGTACCGAAGTAAGATGACGGTACGGTAAAGGCATCATGCCTCCGCAGCCCAAGATAAACGCTTCAAGATTCATAGATGGAAAACAGTATACCGATTTTGGGGCTTGACGTAAATAGTAAAATAAGATAAACTCTACTCCGTTATTTATTATATGCGGGCAATTAGCTCAGTTGGTTAGAGTACAAGCATGACACGCTTGGGGTCGCTGGTTCGATTCCAGCATTGCCCATCTCTCCGCATAATGTCTAATCGAACGATTGGTATACCGTATTAATATTCCTAATACATTCCGAACAAAGTGACGTCTGTTTTGTATCTTGTTCCGCAAGCGAATGTGCATAAGCTCGTGCGCAGCCTTTTATTGAACAGCGTGGAATACCGATGAGGTGTCCGGCAGAGGCCAGTCCCTGCATCACAGCACGGTTTATAATAACGCTGTTTTTTGCTTCGGGGGTGATAAAGCGGTGCAAACTCATAATAGCGATATGCCGGTCATATAACCCGAACAGAAAGTTATTATTATCTTCACCGGAGTAAATATCCTTTGATGTAATAGCCAACACTCCGATAATATTGGGGTTGGTAAGTTTTTGCTTTGTATATTGTCTTATTTGTCGTATAAGAGTATTTGCATCATATTGCATCGTATATTCTCGATTAAAATCTTCCCAATCTTTCCGGTCATATCCCGATTGGATAAAGGCATATTTCATAAATAATAATCTGTTCTGTTTTTCTTTTAAATCATCTTTTGTCAATCCTATTTCTTCCAAAATAGGTGCAAGTTCTGTTTCGCTGTGCTTCTCGTATAATTGGGTGATGTACTCGCGTATATATGCATCAAGGGTGTCTCTGGTATGCTCAGTGCTTTCAGGAACATCGATATACTCCTTGATGACTGATAGTTTAAAATCTTGCCGTATTCGTTCTGCGACTGCATCGGCTGCCAATGTGTGTGCATTGGGAAATACGAGGACAAGTATTGATTTTGCATACATCGGTTGGACGGTCTCTTTTTCAAGAGGCGTATTCGGAAACTTTGCCAATAGCTCAGTACAGCACTGTATGATTGATGAATCATTACAGGCTGTCAATATATATTGGAGACGCTCAAAAGCTTCTCTATATTTTTTAAGACAAAATTCAAAATAAGCAGCTCTATATTGATAGAAGTAGTTTGATGAATCGAGCTGTAATCCTTTGATAACGGTTTGATAGGCTTTTTCATATTCTTGTTTTTCAGCATATATGTCGGATAATGTAAAATAGACATCGACATATTTCCGGGCAGAAACATTGAACATTCCGTCAAGCTCCGCAGCTTGACGTTCTAATTCATGTAGGTTGTTGCTCTGCTTTTCAATTGACTGATTATTTGCAGTTGACCGGTTATTTGATGTACACGCACAAAATAAAAAAAATGTGATGACGCCGAATATCGTTCGGTATTTATTTTCTCTTTTCATCTTTTTTTGCTTCTCTTTTTAGTTTTGAGAGAGTTTCCTTAGATTTAGATGCGACGTTTAAGATTAAGTCATTGCTGTATAAAGACTTAATTTTAAACTCGACGGGGATGTTCCAAAAGTAACCAACTTTTGGGACATCCCCATACTGAACCTTTATTTATTCCATAGATTTTTTAAATACGTCGGTATTCCAGAAAAACGGAAATGTAAACCGAATTTTAAGTAGCAGAAAGCGGCAGTCCCGGCGATGAGTATGCCGAGTATGATGAACAGAGCTTTCCGTCCGTTTTTCTTGTCGGCAAAGGGGTCGATGGGAACCACAATACTTCCGAATGGAATAGCGGCAAGTTTTGTAAGCTGAGTTCCGAACGGAATATTGATTCTTGTGCGGATATTTACCGCCCAGCCGTTTGCTTCAAGAATCGGAGCAATACTGCGTTTGCGCAGCTTCATCGAAGCTAAGATCATCGATGGACCGGAAATACAGAGTAAAATGCCGATAAGTCCGAGCGGAACCCAAAAACCTAAGCCGAATAATGCTTGCAGAATACTGCCGATTAAGGCTGAAATACCGCCTAATGCAGTACCGATCAAGGCAATAGTTCCTAAGTCGAGTTTTTTGGTGGCTACAGGTGCGGCAGGTGCTGGGGCTATACCTGCTGCGGCTTGCTTGTCAGCGGTTGTAACGGTGGCGGCGGTCTTGGAAAGCAAATCGGCGGATTTTGCTTCGCCCGCTGCAGCTCGTGCCGCAATTTGGCTTTCGATCATTGCTGCTAATTGCTTATAAGGCATAAAGAACGCCTCTCGTACGCTAATCGAATTGGCAATAACCTTTGTAACGACTGCATTCCAGTCATTTCCTACGCGGTCATAAAAAATACCGTTTCTGCCGATTACGATATTGTCGCTGTCGCCGTTTGTAAACAAGGCGACGATTTTTTTACCCGTTTCTCCTTTTCGGCTTATGTCGCAATATACCAGATATGCGCCGGAAAGCGTGTCCAAGGTCGTATGGCGGGCATCACCGTTAAGTTCAAAGCATAAATCCGCTGCACGGGAATCAAAATACAACACACCGGCCTGAAAAACGGAGCCTTTTCCTTCATAAAAGTCGCTGAAGCTGATGTAGTTTTTCAGCAGTGTCACAAAATCGCGGCGCAGAAGTACAAGCTTTTCCAAATTGGATACATTTCCGCGTTCTTTTTCGATGGTTAATGCGTATCGAATGAGTGAGGAAACTTCTCCTTGTTTTTCGCCGTTTGTGAGTGCTTGTAAAAACGGGACACTGAGTAAAGCTGCCGATGTTGTAGGTTTGCTGTTCAAGCGTTCTTGATACGGTGCCAGTTTTTGTACGATAAGGGTAAATTCATCCTGCGTGATGTGCTCTTTTTGGCCGAGCAGCGGAATAACGGCATCTTCCGCAAAGGCTTGCAGTTTTGCCTTCCATGCGGGATTGATCCCCTGTGTTAACGGCAGCGGTTTATCGACGGCCGCAGAGGCGAGCGGTAGTGCATTGAGCGCTTCGTTGCTGCAGTGAATACTTTCGGCGGCAAGTTGTTGGAACACTTGCTCATCGGCAGACAAGGCAGCCGCTTTGTCAGGGGCGTATTCAATTAATTTACAGCGTAAAAAATAATCTTCCGCTTTCTCTTTTATAGCAGCGAGTGCGGCTACTGCTTTTTGCGTATGCTCTAAATCAAGCGGAAGGATTCCTTCTTCTTCCAGAGAAGTTTGCCACGTTAAGAAAGTTTGCGCATCCGTCATCAAATCCTGCAGGATATGCTGCTGAACGCCGTCTGCAAAAGTACCGTTTGCAATACAGGAAACAACGGCAATATTGATGATTTGTTTTAATTTGTCATCATCCGAACCGTCCGGCGGTATCGGTGCATTGCAATCCGGTGTATGCGCGTCAAAAAATTTTTTTTGCGTCTCTATATCCGCTATTGAAATTTCTTGGACATCATTTTTTTTAATATGATCCAACAGCCAACGTGCGCTTGCACGGAGCGTTTCATCTTTTATCGATACCAGCGGAACGGAATCTCCCGCTTCCATTAAGAGAGAGAGATCTACAAGTTGTGCCGTTATCCAATCGGCTGCAGCGAGAATTTCAGGCGGGCGGATAAAACCGTCTGCATCATTGTCAAGCAATGCAATTGTCTTAGGATCGAGAAATATGCCGTGCGTCGGCATTGCCAACACCGTCCATAATTTCAGGTCGAGTTCTCGCAAATGGGTAATATCATCCGCATCCTTCAGGAGAACTTGTGTAACACCGCCGAATCGTGAAAAATTCCACCGGTGTTGGTCAGTATTTGTTTGTAGTATCATAGTACCTCTCCTCTGCATTTTCGATAATTCCGTTTGAAATGTCAATCATGGATATGTTGCCTTGTTAAGCATAATTTAAATGCCGGCCATCATACATATTGACATAATGGCGTTTTATCGATAATATGCATTTCTGTTCTTGAAACAAAACGGGCAATAGCGCAGTTGGTTAGCGTACAAGTCTGGGGGACTTGGGGTCGCCGGTTCAAATCCGGCTTGCCCGATATTTTTTACTTTTCTTTTATAGTTTATCTTTCCCTGTATCCTTATCTTTTTTCTCCGGTTGTCAACAAAAAGGTTTGACATCTTTTTTTCTCAGGTTTGCAGAAGCACCGTCAATATGATATAGTAATAGTTGCATCTAAAAGTTTAATCGTTTTTTTAAGGTGCGTTTATTACATATTGATTGCCTATTTTATGGAGGTTCTATGTCAAATTTTTTAACGGTAAAAGATTTTATTGCTCAACAGAAAGATAAGATGATTGAGCTTGAACGGCTCTTGTGTTCCGTTCCCGCCCTTGCTCCCGATTCCGGAGGAGACGGCGAATTAAAAAAATGCGAGGCACTGCAGGCCTACTTGAAAAAGCTCGGATTTACTCAATTTGAACGGTTCGATGCGCCCGATACGCGGGTATCATCCGGCATACGGCCTAATCTCGTCGTTACCATTCCGGGAAAAGACGATTCAAAACGCATTTGGATAATGGCGCATACCGATGTCGTTCCCCCAGGCGAGGCGGCAAAATGGGAGAGCGACCCGTGGGTGTTAAAGCAGGACGGCGATAAGATTATCGGACGCGGAGTTGAGGATAATCAGCAAGGGCTTACCGGTGCGGTATTTGCCGCTTATGCGTTTATTGCGCTCAAGATTCAGCCCGCTCATACCGTAAAATTGTTGTTTGTGGCCGATGAAGAGGTCGGGTCGAGGTACGGAGTCATTTATCTTTTAAATAATCATAAGTTGTTTAGACCTCAGGATATTATCGTTGTACCCGATGGCGGCGATCCTTCGGGCGAGACGGTTGAAGTTGCGGAAAAAAATCTTTTATGGTTGAAGGTCGTGGTACACGGGGTACAGACACACGCTTCCCGTCCCGATTTAGGTAAAAATGCGCATATCGCTGCGGCGGATTTAGCGCTCCGTCTGAATGCGCTGGAAAGCTTTTTTTCCAGTCAAGACGATTTATTCGAACCTCCGTATTCAACATTGCAGCCGACAAAAAAAGAAGCGAATATTCCCAACATCAATACTATTCCGGGCGACGATGTGTTTTACATGGATTGCCGCATACTCCCGTGCTATACAGTCGCCGAGGTGATGGATAAGATCAAGGCGGAAGCTGTCGCGATTGAAACAAAGTACGGCGTACAGGTAGAGCTCATTATCGATGATTCGGCGGAATCCCCTGCGACGCCGGTCAATGCCGAAGTTGTTACGATGCTGGCAAAGGCTATTGAAAAAACGCACGGTAAGAAAATAAAGACCATCGGTATCGGCGGTGGAACCGTCGCGGCTCCGCTCCGTCAGGAAGGCTTTAATGCCGTTGTATGGAGTACGCTGGACGATATGGCTCATCAACCGAATGAATATTGCATTATGTCCAACTTAATAGCCGACTCACAGGTAATGGCGGCATTGATGTATGGGGTTGATGCGCTGTAAATGTCTGACGGAGGTATGAACGCCGCACAGCACGATAATTGGCGGGATGAAAATGATTCCCGTACGGTAATCCGCTTGCCGGAGCATGTTTCGCCGGCATTTCAGGCATTGATTACCTCCGCAGAACCTGCCGCTTCGGCTGCGCTCCGCCGGCAGGTTCTTTCCTCCGACAGTGAACAGCTCGTGTCGGAGGAAGAGCGGGGCGACCCGCTCGGGGAGGCGCGTTATTGCGTTACCCCGTATTTGGTACACCAATATCCGAACCGTGTATTGCTGTTAAGCACCGGCCGCTGCATTTCTTATTGCCGCTACTGTTTCCGGCGGGAGTTTACCGCCCGTTCAAGCGGCTTCCTTTCTGAGGCGCAAATCGGAACGGTAACATCATATCTTAAAACACATCCTGAAGTGCAGGAAATTCTTGTGTCGGGCGGTGACCCGATGAGCGGGGGCTTTGGCGAGATAAAACATCTGTTGGAATGTCTCCGCTCCGTCTGCTCCGATTTGCTGATTCGGCTCTGCACCCGCGCACCGGTTTTTGCACCGGAGCTTTTTACCGAAGCATTTATTATGCTGCTGCGTTCCGTCCGGCCGCTCTGGGTGATTGCGCATATAAATCATCCTGCGGAACTCGGCAAAGCGCAGCGGCAGGCTTTAACCCGCTGCATCGATTCGGGGATTCCGGTGCAAACCCAGACCGTATTACTGCGCGGCGTCAATGATGAGCCTGCCGTCCTTGCGGAGCTTTTTCATGCACTGGTATGTATGGGAGTAAAACCGGGCTATCTGTTTCAAACGGACTTGGCGCGGGGAACCGCTCATTTTAGGGTGCCGCTTGAAAAAGCCGCTTCTATATGGAAGGAATTGCGCACGCGCCTTTCCGGTTTATCCCTTCCGCAATTTGCGGTCGATTTACCGAACGGCGGGGGCAAGTTTCCGCTTTCAGCCCTGCTGCGTTATGAAGATATTATCTCCCCGTTACAAGACGGCCGCTTTTCGGCACGGGGTATAGACGGAAAGACCTATACCTATCCGAGGTAGTGTAGGGTGTATTGCCTAATGGCAGGCAAGGAGCGCCGGTATACCTGTATTTTAACTGTTTTGTATCACAACATGCGGCAAGCCGTGTACTGCGATACAGGTTAATCGCATAAACACAATATATTGAAGCAAAAATGAATCTATAAAATATAGGTGAAATTCTATAGGAGCGTGATGATGAATCTAAACATCAGTGAAATAAATGGCAAATTTTTTAAGTGGGCAGCAACCGTACTGATACTTGTTGGAATTATCAAAATACTGGAGCGGATTGGGCGTACCGAACTTAATGCCCTTGATTTCCTGCAAGTTGATATAGAAGACTTCCTGCTTCATCGGTGTTGTTCCGCCGAACTTAAAACGGCTGAACGTTTCTTTTAAGGCATCGCCGAAGCTGCCGCTGAAAAGAGAGGGAGCCGAACTGTTATCAACCTTAAAATATCCCGGCTCCGCCGTGTAGTCGATAATTTTTCCGCCGTCTACCAGCATCATAAACTGATTTTAATTAACGTGGATAATCGACCCGTTAGAAATCACATCGCTTGAACCTTTGGTATTCCTGTTGCGTTTATCCGTGCGCACCGGCACGCCCTTTGCGAGTACGATGCCCTCACCCATATCATCCGCTTCGACGACCTCAAGCCACTGATCCGCTAAACCGCCGCCTACCGCGCTGAGCGCCCCTGTTATCAATCCCATAGTATTACTCCTCTCTGTTTGTAAGATCTCTATTTTATAAGCTCTATATTATTATAGAAATGAAGAATCGGTAAAGAGGGGGAGATAAGTAGAACATGGAACTCAGTTTTTAAAAAGGCTACTCAAAAAATAAGCAATAATAAAAGATGGGATGGGATACACGTTTGCGACGAATGATGTCCCATGGGATGCCGGGAGGTAAACTTCTTGCAGAATGTATTAAAATATGCTATAACAGCACTAGCTTGTAAACCAAGGTAAACAAGAAGAATACATTGATGCTGCAAAAAAAATTCTCTGTTGAAACAGTAAAATATCTTGTTTTATTTTTATTCCTGATAGCGATAACGATTTTTTCCATATTTATTGCTGTTTCGCTCGGCCCTGTTAAAATCGGATTGGCAAATACATACCGGATTATGCTGGGAAAAGCAGTTGTCCCCAATTTACTGACCGGTATTTCAAACGCTGCTATTGCGATTGTATGGAATATGCGTGTACCGCGGGTTTTACTCGGGTTTTTTACCGGTACAGGGCTTGCCGTTTGTGGATGCGTTATGCAGACAACGGTCAACAACCCGATTTCTGAGCCGTACATTTTGGGTATTTCTGCCGGTGCAACATTTGGGGCTGTTGTCAGTATCATTCTCGGCTTTATTTCTGCCGTAGGGCTTGGAGCCTTTCTCGGCGCGATTGCCGCGACCATATTGGTGCTGATCATCGCTTCATCACAGCGAAAGATGACCACGACAAGTCTCATCTTATCAGGTACCGTGGTAAATGCCCTGTTTACGGCGTTTGCCAATTTTATCATTTCAATTGGGGCAAATTCTGACAGTATTATGACGGTTAAGTTTTGGACAATGGGTTCTCTTGCCGGTACTTCATGGTCATCACTCCCGTTACCGCTGCTCGTAGTCAGCCTTTCGTATTTTTTTTTCTTCTTACAGTACCGCGTTTTTAATGCAATGATGATGGGCGATGAGGTCGCGATAACGTTGGGGATTTCGCTCTACTTCTATCGGTATCTTTTTATGGCAGTCATTGCGGTAATAACCGGTGTATTGGTGTCTGTCTGTGGCATCATCGGGTTTGTTGGGCTGATTACCCCGCATATTGCCCGTACACTTGTGGGAGCAAACCATCGTAGACTCTTTCCCGTCGCTGCGCTCTTGGGTGCGCTTTTTATTATCTGGGCGGATGTATGTGCGCGAATATTGATTCAAAATGCGGAATTGCCGATCGGGATATTCACCGCATTGGTTGGAGCTCCCTTTTTTATCTTTATTGTTGCAAAGCATCAACGGGGAGCAGGGCAGTAATATGGATTTGATGTGCAAGGATGTCCACTGCAGTATCGCTCATAAAGAAATTTTACGAGGTATATCGCTCCATGCGGACGGGCATAAATTTTATACGATACTTGGCCCAAACGGGTGCGGTAAGACGACGCTCTTAAAAAATATCTACCGGATTATCAAACCGGACTCGGGTGCCGTGTATCTTGACGGAAAAGACATCCGTGCTGTCCGCCTCAAGGATTCGGCAAAGGAAATGGCAGTTGTCGCACAATTTAATACGCTGAATTTCAACTGTTCGGTACAGGATATTGTGATGCTGGGGCGGACACCTCATATCCGCTTTATGCAAACCGAACGGGAAGAGGATTTTACCATTATACAGGATGCACTGGCAAAGGTCGGGATGTTGACTCGAAAAGATCAGCCGTATCAATCGCTATCAGGGGGAGAAAAACAGCGAGTTGTACTTGCCCGTGCAATCGCTCAGCAACCTTCTCTCTTATTGCTGGATGAACCGACCAACCATTTGGATATAAAATATCAGCTGGAGATATTGCAGATTGTAAAAGATTTACGGATTAATGTACTGGCTGTGCTGCACGATATACAGTTGGCATGTCGGTATTCGGATTATTTGTATTTGATGAAAGACGGGGGTATTTTATATGAAGGAAGTCCTCGCACAACTATTACCGAAGAATCCATGCTGACGATCTACGGTGTCCGGTGCAATATCAGCTGGACAGAGGATTCGCAGGCGATGATTCACTATAGGGGGCCGCTATAATATCTTTGGCTATGCTATCTTTGATAGATAGAAAAGACATCGGCATCTCTAAAAATCTATATCTCAGTTTTTAGAGAGTCACACAACTCTCAGGAGGTTATTCAAATGAAGCAATGTATTAGTATTGCATTGGCTCTTTTTCTTGCTGCCGCAGTGAGTGCGGAAACGGCATATCCGGTCAGTGTTACCACCTATGACAAAGACGGCAAAGCGATAACACAGGTCTTTAAGCAAGCGCCTAAAAAGGTTATTACCAATAATCTTTCAATGACGGAAATGCTGATCGAACTCGGCTTGCAGGATCGTATTATCGGTATGCTGGATCCGGATAATGCAGTGACCGGTAAGTATAAGAAAGCGATCGATTCTATCCCTCATATCGGGAATAAGAAAACTGTTTCCCGGGAAGTGGTATTTTCGTATGAACCGGATGCAGTGCTCGGTAGAAACATGATGTTTTCCGAAAAATCTTTGGGTACGGTGAGCTTTTGGAACGAAAATGGTATCCCGATATATGCACAAAAAGCTTCGGTTTTAAATATCAAGCAAGACCTTCAAAATATTATCGCAGATGTGAGAAATCTTGGTATTATTTTTAATGTACAGGACAAGGCAGAAGCGTATGCAAAGCAACTCGAACAACGTTTGAATGCTGTGCTGCAACATATTTCAACAAAGGGGACTTCTTTAAAGAAGGCGCTTATTATGTGTGCATATAATGGCACAACGTTCGGGGCGTATAAATCTGCATTGCAAGAAAGTCTCCTGAATGTACTCGGTTATACCAATATTGCAACGGGTACGTCAGGGCTTACGACAGAAAATCTGATAACTATGAATCCTGAACTGATCATCTATGTAACGAGCGACCGGAATAAAAAATTAGACACAAATGCGGTTTCGTCTTTGCAGGCAAATGTAGTACTAGTTGACGTACCCGCTATTGCTCAGCGTAAAATTATGACGATTTCCTATGATGAGCTGATGGACTATGGTCCGGCTGTGCTGAATGCCTTGGAAGCTGTTGATGCCTTCCTGCGGAAGTAGCTTCAGTACGAAACGCAATATAACGAACCATATCAGTCTGTCCGGTATAGACATTACCGTGTCGGAACCTGCAGAATATAACCTGCAGTACCGTTATCCTGCGGTTTTTGTCAACGACGGACAGATTGAATATCTGGAGTCACTTGCCCCGAGTATTTTCTTGTTCGGGCTGCACGCACGCAACCGATTTGACGACTATACACCATGGACTGCCGAGTCATTCCGCACCGATTGTCCTCCTTTCGGCGGCAAGGGCGCGGAATATCATCATCTATTGTTCAAGACTCTACTGCCCGAGCTGAAAACTAAATATTCCCTTGACGATTCGAGGCTTGCATATGGCGGCTATTCCCTCGGGGGCTTAGCTGCCGTGTGGAGTTTATTCGAATATACCGATATACCGTATATATTTTCCCTTTGCGGTTCGTTTTGGTATCCCGGATTTCCGGAATACTGCCGTGAACACAAAGTTTTGCATAGCAATGCCTCTGTCTATTTGCTGAACGGAAAGAGAGAGGGCGGAAAACACGGCAACCGGTTAGAGAATGCGCCGAAATACGCAGCAGAAGTACATCAGGCGCTTAGAATGCAGATAGCACATACAACCGTTGTGTTCGATCCGTTCGGGCATCACGATAAAATGCTTGAACGCTTCAGGGCAGTACAGCAGTGGCTTACTGAATGCTGGCAGCTATAGAGCGATATTGATTCGTGCGGAGAATCAGTTAATCATAAAAAAATTTAGACCTTCCAAAATATTTTTAGTTTTTTTCTTGCGTTTTCTCCAATTCTATGGGATACTGAAAAGAGAGTATATTCTACCGGTGCTTGAGTACAAGCGTCCAAGTACTGTGTGTCAATCACATAAAAGTGGAGGGTTAATTCTATGTTATTAGTTGGAAACGGTATGCTTATCACCCGCGATCCGGACAAACCTTTTATCGAAAACGGTTGTGTCTGCATCGACGGCGGTTCCATTAAAGAAGTCGGTACCGATGCCGAATTGCGGGCAAAGTATCCCGCGGCGGGGTATATCGACGCAAAAAAACGGTGCATCATGCCTTCTTTTATCAACACGCATCATCATATTTACAGCGCCTTTGCCCGCGGTGTTGCGTTAAAAAACTATAACCCGCAAAATTTTTTGGATATTTTAAAAGGTCTATGGTGGCATCTTGATAATAATCTCCTTTTAGAGGACACAAAATACAGCGCGTATACAACGCTGATCGACTGCATTAAAAACGGCGTAACCACGGTTTTCGACCATCACGCAAGTTACGGCGAAACAACGGGAAGTCTTTTTACCCTTGCGGATGTCGCGGAGGAGCTCGGCTTGCGGGTGAACCTTTGCTATGAAGTTTCAGACCGGAACGGCGAGGCGGAAATGAAAAAGGCTGTTGCCGAAAATGCCGAATTTATCCGCGCCTGTCAAAAAAAGAAGAATCCCAAACAGGCGGCGATGATGGGGCTCCATGCGGCATTCACGTTATCCGATAAAACGCTCGAATATTGCGCTTCTCAGCTTCCGGCGGGTGCGGGCTACCACATCCATGTAGCTGAGGGTATGTCCGATGTATTCGATTCGGTGCAAAAACACGGGAAACGGATTGTGCAGCGCCTCTACGATTTTGATATCCTCGGTAAGCATACCTTTGCCGTGCACTGTATCCATATCAATCCTTTGGAAATGGATTTATTGAAGGAAACCGATACGATGGTTGTACACAACCCCGAATCGAATATGGGCAATGCGGTAGGCTGCCCGCCGGTATTGGAAATCTTTAAACGCGGTATTTTGATCGGGCTCGGCACGGACGGATATACCAGCGATATGCTTGAATCGTATAAGGTCGCGAATATCCTGCATAAGCACAATACCTGCGATGCCACCGCCGCATGGACGGAAATTCCCGAAATGCTCTTTACCAATAATGCAAAGATTGCCGCGCGGTATTTTGACGGTGAACTCGGCGTTCTTAAAGCGGGAGCAAATGCGGACGTGATTGTTACCGATTATAATCCGCTGACGCCTCTCCATGAAGGTAATGCAAACGGTCACATTCTGTTCGGTATGAACGGCCGCAGCGTAGTAACAACCATCGCGGCGGGCAAGGTACTGATGAAAGACCGCGTCGTTACCGTCGCCGATGAAGAAGCTATCTTTGCCAAATCGCGTGAAGTAAGCGCCGCCCTGTGGAAACGGCTGTAAGAGGCCGCCCAAAAACTTCAGTTTTTGGACGGTTTCCTTAGATTTAAGTGCGATGTTTAAAATTAAGTCATTATTGTATAAAGACTTAATTTTAAACTCGCGGGGCTGTCGAAAAAGTAACCGGCTTTTGAGACAACCCCATGTCGGTATCCATAAGAGTATGCATCTAAGAGATACCGGAAACATCGTATCGGACTCATGATGAGACGATGAGATAAGGGAGAAAATAGAGTATGAGTGACAGAATGAACCCGATACCGTTCAAGAATTTGATGGAATGGATTAGAACGGAGTATCAAACCGAGGGGACAATTTTCGGTGTGAAAAAACTATACCGCGCCGATCCCGCCCGCTCTATAGAGCTGTTCGGGCAGAAGTTTGAAAATCCGCTCGGGCCCGCGGCAGGGCCGCACACGCAGCTGGCGCAGAATATTGTGGCCGCTTATGCTGCGGGCTGCCGTTTCTTTGAATTGAAGACGGTACAAAAGATAGACGGAGAAGACCTGCCGGTCGCAAAGCCGTGTATCAATGCGGCGGACGAATGCTACAATGTCGAATGGTCTACCGAGCTGCGTGTGCCGCAGGCTTTTGACGAATACGTAAAGGCGTGGTTTGCATTAAAGGTTATTTCTCAAGAATACGGCTTCGGCAGTCCCGACGGTTTTATCTTTAATATGAGCGTAGGCTACGATCTTGAAGGGATTAAGACCCCGAAAGTTGACGCCTTTATCGAAGGAATGCGGAATGCCTCTAATACGCCGGTCTGGAAAGAATGTACCGACTACCTTTTGAGCCATACCGATCTGTTTCCGTCCGTGTCCGAAGCGTTCCTCGACAGTTTGCCGACGCAGGTATGTACGTCCATCACGCTTTCCACCTTACACGGCTGCCCGCCTGCGGAAATCGAACGCATCGCCATGTATCTTATCACGGAAAAGCATCTTCATACCTATATCAAGTGTAACCCCACGCTGCTCGGTTACGAATTTGCCCGCGACCGCATGAACAAGATGGGCTATGAGTACGTGCAGTTTGACGATCATCACTTTAAAGATGATTTACAGTTCAGCGATGCGGTGCCCATGCTTGAGCGGTTGCTGCAGGAGTCCGATAAACGCGGGCTGATGTTCGGGGTTAAGATTACCAACACCTTCCCCGTCGATATTGCCCGCGGAGAGCTGCCCGGACAGGAGATGTACATGTCGGGGCGGTCGCTGTTCCCGCTATCCATCGCCGTTGCGTTAAAGCTTTCGGAAGCCTTTAACGGAAAACTCCGCATTTCATATTCAGGCGGCGCGGATTACTTTAACATTGCCGATATTTACGAAACGGGGATTTGCCCCATTACCATTGCGACAACGATTTTAAAGCCGGGCGGATATGCACGCTGCAAGCAGCTGGTGGAAGAGTTGACCGCCAAGCCGTTCAATAAAGATTTTTCCATCAACCTTGAAAAGCTGCGCCGCCTTTCAAACTCCGTCGTTGAAAATCCGCGCCATCGTAAATCGGTAAAGCCGGAAGCATTCCGCAAGATCCCCGCAAAGGTGCCGCTCGCCGATTGTTTTGCCGCGCCGTGTATTTCCGGCTGTCCCATCAATCAGGACATTCCTGCGTATATCAGACTGACCGGCGAGCAAAAATACGAAGAGGCGCTCCGCGTTATCACCGACAAAAACCCGCTGCCGTTTATCACCGGCACGATCTGTAACCACCGCTGTATGACCGGCTGTACGCGGAATTTCTATGATGATCATGTGCATATTCGTGCCGTTAAACTCGAAGCGGCGCGCCATGCCATCGAAACTTTGAAACAAAACCTAAAGGTGCAAAAACCGGCGCAGAAAAACGGAGCGAAGGTTGCCGTTATCGGAGCCGGCCCTGCCGGTCTTGCAGCCGCCTATTTCTTAACCCGCGACGGAGCGGACGTTACCGTGTTTGAAAAGAAAGCGCGCGCCGGCGGTATCGTTCAGTACGTCATCCCTGAGTTCAGAATCCCTGCCGCGTCGATCGGGCAGGATGTTGAACTTGCCTCGTCCTTCGGCGCTTCCTTCGTGTATAACAGCGAGCAGCGTTCAGTCGAAGCGCTGAAAAAGCAGGGCTTTACCCATGTCGTGTTTGCCATCGGCGCGTGGAAGCAGAGTACGCTGGCCTTGGAAAAAGGCGCGGCTGCAAACGTTATCGAATTCCTTGAACAGGCAAAGCAAGCGCCCGAAACGCTCAAGCTGGGAAAGAATGTAGTGATCCTCGGCGCGGGAAACACCGCGATGGATGCCGCCCGCGTTGCAAAGCGCACCAAAGGCGTCGAGCATTCTTCTATCGTATACCGCAGAACCAAGCAGTTTATGCCCGCCGATGCGGAAGAACTGGAACTTGCCTTGGAAGACGGGGTTGAGTTTAAGGAACTGCTCGCGCCGGTTTCGTATGAAAACGGCGTTTTGCGCTGTGAAAAGATGAAGCTCGGCGAACGGGGGGCGGACGGCCGTCAAAAGCCGGTACCGTCGGGAGAGTTTGTAGATATTCCTGCCGATACCGTGATCGCCTCTATCGGTGAAAAAATCGACACCGATCTCTTTGCGGAATCCGGCATCGCACTGGATGGGAAGGGCAGGGCGCAGTACAACCCCGCAACGTTTGAAACGAATGTAAAGGGCGTGTATGTAATCGGGGATTGCGCCGCAGGGCCTGCGACAGTCGTACAGGCTATCGCCGATGCAACTAAGGCGGCAAAGGCAATTACCGAATCGGTAAAAGCCCGCGCATGGACGGCTCAATTTACGGCGCTTAATTATAATCCCGATACTGCGCCGGTTTATGCAAAGCGTGCAATCTTAATGCCGATGAACCTTGCCGGTTCCGGCGGCGTTGCAAAAGAAAGCGTCCGCTGTTTGGAATGCTCGACCGTTTGTGAATCCTGCGTCGATGTGTGCCCGAACCGTGCTAACCTTGCAATCACCGTACCCGGCATGCGTATGAAGCAGATCGTTCACGTGGACGGTATGTGTAACGAATGCGGCAACTGCGCGACATTCTGCCCCTACGAGAGCGCCCCCTACAAGGATAAGTTTACGCTGTTCCACTCGGAAAAAGACTTCCTCGATAGCACGAACGAAGGCTTCTTCTACCTTGACGATGCACGCAGCCGATGCAGGGTGCGGCTTTCCGGCGAAGTGCGGGACATTACGCTTGCAACGGAAACCGTTATGCCCAAAGAGCTCCTGCATATTATCAATACCGTAAAAACGCAGTACGCATATTTGCTGTAAGTGCAGCTCTCCGCCGGAACTTCAGGGAACCTCTAAAAACTTCAGTTTTTAGAGGTTTTCCTTAAGCTTATTTGCGATGTCTTTTGATCTGCGGAGATGTCTCAAAAGTTGCTTACTTCTTCGACATCCCCCTATCAGGTGTAAAACATTTTTCCTTCTGCACCTGTGCGGTTGTAAACCGCTCTTTACTCTTTGCTTGCCTTTAGCTCTGTATTTTACTATACTAATAGTATGCAAACGCAAAATTTTACCGTTACCGGTATGAGCTGTGCCGCATGTTCCGCTAATGTGGAAAAGGCGGTCGGCCGTCTTGCCGGTGTGGAAACGGTTCAAGTAAATCTTCTAACGAAGCGGATGGCCGTTAAGTATAATCCTGAGGCTGTTGATGAACATACCATCATACAAACAGTAGAAAAAAGCGGTTACGGCGCGTTTTCTCTTTCAGAAGGAAATACGGCTCAACCCCCTGCGCAACACGCTGATGCCGAAATAGCCGACTCCGAAAAAAAGCAGTTTATTTTTTCGCTTTTCTTCCTTATCCCATTGATGTATGTGTCTATGGGGAGAATGCTCAAGCTGCCCCAACCGCCCTTTTTTACGGGGGCGGAGAACGCGCTCATCTTTGTCTTTACGCAATTTCTGCTCACTCTGCCGGTTTTGGTGTTGAACCGCCGCTTTTTTATCAACGGACTTACGAGCTTATTCCACGGCGCTCCGAATATGAATAGCCTTATTGCCGTCGGTTCAGGCGCCGCAGCAATCTACGGTGTGTTTGCGCTGTACCGGATCGGATACGGCTTGGGGCACGGTCAGTTGGATATTGTACGCCTCTATGTAAAGGATTTGTATTTTGAATCCTCGGCGATGATTTTAACGCTGATTTCTTTAGGGAAATTTTTGGAAGCGCGGGCAAAAAAGAAAACCTCCGAAGCGTTGGAAAAATTGATCCAGCTTCGGCCTCGGACTGCACAAGTATTGCGGAACGGGATTGAGGTTGAAATTCCCGTCGAAAATATTGCGGTTGGCGATACAATTATTATTCGACCCGGACAAACGCTGCCCGTTGACGGTACTATTATAGAAGGAAGTACATCGCTTGACGAATCGGCCGTTACCGGAGAAAGTCTCCCCGTGGAGAAGACGGTGGGCGATTCAGTCATCAGCGCCTCGCATAATTTATCGGGCAGTTTTATCTTCCGTGCCGATAAAGTAGGAAACGATACGACATTGGCGCGGATTATTGCGCTTGTGGAAGAAGCGTCTTCATCAAAAGCTCCGGTTGCAAAGCTGGCGGATGTTATCAGCGGGTATTTCGTACCGATAGTTATGCTCATTTCGCTCGCAGCCTTTATCGGCTGGCTTGTCGCAGGGGCTTCTTTTGAATTTGCGCTTTCAACAGCCATTTCCGTGTTGGTAATTTCGTGCCCCTGTGCACTCGGTCTTGCGACGCCTACTGCCATTATGGCCGGTACGGGCAAGGGCGCTCAACTCGGCATCCTCATCCGTTCTGCGGAAGGACTGGAACTTGCCCACCGTGTTACCGCCGTTCTGCTCGATAAGACGGGTACCATTACGGAAGGAAAACCGACGCTGCAGCACATCGAAGTATTTTCTCCCCAATACACCGAGAATGATATTCTGTGGATTGCCTACAGTCTTGAACATTTATCCGAACATCCGCTCGCCCATGCAATTATCATGGCTGCAGAAGAAAAAAAACTGGCGCCGTTTAAGGTAAACGGTTTTATGGCGGTGCACGGAAAGGGAATTTACGGAACCGCCGCAGTCAATGACCTTAACGGAACCTCATCGATCGGAAATGTAAGGATCGGTGCAGGAAATACGAAGCTATGCAGCGAGTTAGGCATTCCGGTATCGGGGACTGTTCAGGCACGGCTTGCGGAGGCTGCCGAAAACGGCGCTTCGCCGTTGCTGATTATAATCGGAGATGAATGTGCCGGCCTTATCGCCGTCGCCGATCCGGTAAAAGAAGGCAGTATCCGGGCTATTCAGGATTTTCACGAGATGAGTATCCATACGGTTATGCTGACCGGCGACAATCAACGGACTGCAGAAGCCATTCAAAAGATTGTCGGCGTCGGGGAAGTCGCTGCGGAGTTATTGCCGCAGGACAAAAAGGCAAAGGTCGAATATTATCGCTCAAAAGGTTTTTCACCGGCCTTTATCGGCGACGGTATTAACGACGCACCCGCACTCACTGCTGCGGATGTCGGCATCGCAATCGGCGGCGGTACGGATATCGCAATAGAAAGCGCCGATATCGTACTGATGAACAACAGCCTCGAAACTGCGGTCACCGCAATTCAGCTTAGTAAGGCTGTTATGCGCACGATTAAGCAAAATTTGTTCTGGGCGCTTTTTTATAATTCGCTCTGTATCCCGCTTGCCGCCGGGGTATTTTATACCCTGTTTGGGCTAAGGCTTAGTCCCATGTTTGCCGCCGCCGCAATGAGCTTCAGTTCGGTGTCGGTGGTTACCAATGCGCTGCGGTTGAATAGATTCCGTCCTAAACATATTGAACAGACTGCCAATAATATGCAATACTGCGCCATCGCTACCGCGGAGCCGGCGGAAAAAACGGAAAATATAACTCATAAGGAGAATACCGATATGAAACAAATTACGTTAAATATTGAAGGAATGTCGTGCGGGCACTGTTCCGCTCGTGTTGAAAAAGCACTGAATACTATCGAAGGGGTTTCGGCAAAAGTAAATTTGGAGGCAAAGACCGCCGCTGTCACGTATCCTGAAAATGTAACCGTTGAAGCTCTTAAAGCTGCCGTAACCGATGCAGGTTATTCGGTAACCGGTTCACACTAAAGAGCATAACCTAACACAGATTAGATACGGATTTATATCGGTTCTCGCTGCCATGTATAAGTTACGGCTATCCCTTGCTGCCTTTATTTTTTCCCTCTTGATGAGCCCGCTTTTAGCGGCGGCTCCGGTAAAAATTACTTTTTCTGCCGATAAGATGCAGGGGTCCGGCCAAAAAGGGCAAAATTCAACCGCATTAACCGGTAACGCAAAGGTAAGTGTCGATTCTCTCAATATTTACGGTGAACGAATCGAGCTCTACGGTAAGGATTACCGGTATATCAGGGCAAGCGGGAACGTAACCGGAGAAGATGCCGAAAAAGGATTTACGTTTTCTGCAGCCTCATTATCTTATGACCGCGAAACGGAAGTAGCGGAGTTTATGGGGCAAGCAAAGGTCGAAGACACCAAAAATAAGGTTGAAACGGCGGCCGAGCGTATCGAATATAATCAAAAAAACGAAATTATTCTTTTACAAATGGCCGTAAAATTAAAAAGCAAAGATATTATCTGCGATTCGCTTTTTGCCGTGTATAACCGGAATACCTCTATGCTGGAACTCACCGGAAAACCCGCGGTTAAGAAAGGAAAAGATGAATTTAAGGCTGCCCGAATATCGGTTGACCTTGAAACCGAGGATATTAAACTTGAAGGAAAGGTGAGTGGTTCCGTTACGGAAGAAAAAGAAGATGCAACTGCAGCCGAAACTTCTGCAAAGGAAGAACCGAAAACACCATGAGCGATAGCCTTGAATATGTATCTCAAGAGAATGAAATGCAGCAGGATATTGAACATTCGGAACTGAATACGGAGATAGCGCTCATTGTTTCCGAGCCGTTTGATGAGCCTGATAGCCCTGATGTGCCGGTACAAAATAATTTTTTATACGGTACTCAGTGCTCTGCAGATTCTAATGTGCCTAAAAGTATCTTACGCGCAGAAGGTTTGAATAAATCATTCCGCAAAAAACAAGCAGTCAAGGATGTGAGTTTTTCTATGGCGCAGGGGGAAGTTGTCGGACTTCTCGGTCCGAACGGAGCGGGGAAAACAACCAGCTTTTACATGATTGTCGGGTTCTACACCCCGAATTCCGGCGGCATCTACCTTGATGACCGGCGTATTACCGAACTTCCGATGTATAAGCGTGCCCGCATCGGCATATCTTATTTACCCCAAGAGGCCTCCGTATTTCGTAAACTCTCCGTTGAGCAAAATATCGACGCTATTTTGGAAACACGGAAAGATTTAAGCCGTGCGGAGCGGAAGGAAAAACTCGATTCGCTATTGGAAGAATTCGGAATTACTGCCAATCGGAAACAACCCGCTTATACGTTATCCGGCGGAGAGCGTAGACGTACCGAAATTGCGCGGGCCCTTGCTATCGAACCTAAATTTTTATTGCTCGACGAACCCTTTGCCGGTATCGATCCGATCGCCGTACACGACATCAAGTTGATTATCAGATTACTTGCACGGCAGAACATCGGTGTGCTTATTACCGATCACAATGTCCGCGATACCTTGGAAATTACCGACCGCGCATACATTATCAATAAGGGCGAAATTGTGGAACAGGGGCCGCGTGATAAGATATTGGAATCCGAGATTGCACGGAAAGTCTATCTCGGAGAAGAATTCAGAATGTAATGGAGATTCTATGAAATATATTTGGCTTGCGGCCGGCTGCCTTTTTTTAGGATTCGGCCTCGTCGGTGTTGTGCTGCCTATTTTGCCCACAACCCCCTTTATACTTGTTGCGGTTTTTTGTTTTGCAAAAAGTTCTGAGCGTATGCATCGATGGCTGCTTTCTACCCAATTGTATCAGAAACACGTTAAAAAGTTTAACGAAACCCGCACAATGACGCTTAAAGAAAAAATAACGATTTTAGCTGTCGCATCCGTGATGCTGCTTGCAGGATTTTATTTTTCAAAGCAAATATATGCCCGCATCCTTATCATCATTGTGATGTGTATTAAATATTATATCTTTATTTTTAAGATAAAAACCGCTCCCGGCAAAACGAAAAAAGAAATGCCGGAAGTATCGGCTATTGATTCGGATCGGCAGAACTAGGCGAGAGTTCTTCTTACTCCTGCTCATTAAGGGAGTTTTCGTTTCCCTCATCGGACGCAGGGGCTTCCGGCTCCGCATCTTTTACAGAAAAAAGCTGCATGGTCAGCTTTTTTCCCATACCGTCTACCGCTAAGGTAAGGTTACAGGTATCAGGGCTGAGCGTTCCCGTTAAGACTGCCTGAGGTTTGGACATCGCAACCTTATAAATTCCTACAAGGCTGTCAAGTGCATATCCGCCGCCGGCCTTTTGGGCTACTTCTTCTTGCGGAATAAGAAATTGAAAAGATGAAGCAAACGGCATCTTTCCCAGCTTAAATTTTTCCGATTGTATTTCAATATCGCCTGACGGAAGTGAGGTTACAATCAGCGTTATTTTATTCTCAACGGTTTCTTTCCCAACGGTACTGTAGATAGTTTTTTCTACGCCGTTGGAAAGTGCTTTAACATTGACCGTTTGGCGGTACAAAACCGTACTTTCGGCGCCGAAGACAAGGGCTACAGCGCTTAGATAAAAAAAGGTTAATAAAACTTTCATATTTTTTCATCATAATATCGGCATAAAAAATGTCAAGGCTTGATTACAAAGATGCTGCAATACGTCTAAGCCTATTTCTGATATACCAGTTTGATGGGACAATGATCGGAGCCTAATACATCAGCCATAATTGACGATTCACGGATATTCGGTAAAAAGGCGTTATCAACGCAGTGATAATCTATCCTCCATCCGATATTTTTCTCACGGGCATGGAAACGGTAGCTCCACCATGTATACCGGTGAGGTTCCGCACAAAAATGCCGAAAGGTATCGATATATCCCGCCTGTGTAAAAGTATCCATCCATGCCCGTTCTTCGGGTAGATAACCGGGGTTTTGTTCGTTGGATTTCGGATTAGCAAGATCGATAGGTTTATGGGCGATGTTGTAGTCCCCGCAGAGTACGATATGCCGGCCATCCTTTTGTAACGCATTACAAAACTCAAGCATTGCGGCGCAAAAATCAAGCTTATAGTCGAGCCGGGCGCCTCCTTCTTGGGAGTTCGGAAAATATGCAGAAATAACCGATACCGTATCGAAATCGGCGACAAGAACCCGCCCTTCATCATCAAAGGCGGGTAGATTCATCGTACGGATATTGAGCGGTTCTTTTTTACAGAAAACTGCTGTTCCCGAATAGCCGGGCTTTTTAGCGGCCTGCCAATACGTTTTATACGTTCCTTCTTTCCAAGCAGGGGTTATCAGCTCCGAAGGCAGCTGCTCTTTACGAGCCTTCGTTTCCTGTAAACAAAGTACGTCGGGGCTTTCGGTATAGAGCCATTCCAAAAAGCCTTTTTTTTGGGCTGCCCTAATACCGTTTACATTCCATGATATAACCGAAGTCATAGTTCGTTATTCGATTGCAATACCGTGGCGTTTTTTAGGATACTGTTTAAGCATCGCAATTGAATTTCGTTTATCGCCGAATACAAAGCCGCCGTTCCAATACTCAAGCGCAGCAAATAAAGCGTTTCCGCCGTCGTTGTCATCGCTTTGAGCCGTTCTAAAAGATACATAGTCGCCAAGGTTGGTAAAATCCTGTTTATGCAAACATTCAAGCCGTTTTCGGTTAAACTCGTTCCATTTTTCTATGTCCTGAAAGCCCGCTCCTTCATCTTCTACAATGAGGTGGGCATGTTCGGAACTGAATTCGTACCATACCTTTACCTTTTTTTTAGGATCGCATTTATTCCCGTGTTTTACGGCATTTTTGATGATTTCGCTAATTTGCTGTTCCAGCAAGTTAATTCCCTTAATTTCCAGCGGGGCTGATTGCACAATTAAAAGGGTAAAATAGCGAATCTGCCGAAAATCGGAAGGAAATTCCTTGTAAAGCATACCGGTTTTATCGAATAACGGATCCTTTCCGTCAACGCGTAATTCTTTAATCATAGTATAACATTCTCCTATTGACTATTCGCTAATTTTTGTAAAGCTTCTTCCAAACTATTGGTAATGGGAAAGAAACCCATCAGCTTTGTTAATTCGATAACTTTTTTTACCGAACCGTGAATATTGGTAATATACAATTTCAAATTTTTCTTTTTTAAGGTGGAACAGATATAAATCAGCGCGCCGATGCCGGAAGAATCGATGTATTCAACTTCTTCAAGGTTGAGTACAATACATTTAATCTGGCGTTCAAGCATCTTTGCAATCAATTCCTTTAGTTTATAGGAATTGTACAAATCCATCTCCCCGCTTATATCAACAATGTACACCTCTTTGTTTTTTCGAATTTTCAGTTCCATACTCTGTTCTCCTTAACGCTACTTTACCTTAATAATCATCACCGTTTGGTCATCATGCGGTGAGGTTTTTCCCATAAAGATTTTTAGTTGTTTATTAATTGTATCGGTAATCGCCTTTGCAGGCAATGAGGCATTTGCAGCTAAAAGTTCAGCAAGCGCCTTGAGGCCGAACGGTTCTCCCCGATCATTAAGCGTTTCAATAATGCCATCGGTAAATAGCACTGCAATGTCTCCTTTTTCAACAGGAATCTTTTTGCATGTATAGACCGATTTAATATCGACGCCGATAGGATCGGATTTTTGCTCAAGCCGGACTAATTTTTTGGCTGAAGCTTTCCACAAAAGAAGCGACTGCGTGCCTGCATTGACATATTCGATACTCTTCTCTGCAGGAATATACGCCAATAACGATATGCTTGCATAGTGATCGATTGAAATTTTACCGGTAATTCCCTTATTCAAAATATCGAGAATACTCTGGGTGCTCTGTGCCGTATTGGTGATAAGATAGAGCAGCGAGCGAATCATCACCATAACGATACAGGCATGGATACTTTTACCGGCAACATCGGCCGTAATGCAGAAAAGCCGATCTTTCTGATTCTGAATAATATCGTAATAATCGCTGCAAACGCCCCGCGCCTGATTAAGAAGCACCGAAAAATTCAAGTCGGGCGTATCGATAAGCTTCTTAGGCAGTAAAATTCTCTGAATACGGCTTGCAATATCGGTTTCGTTTTCAATCGTGTTTAATTCGGTTTCTTCCTGCAAGTCATATATCAGTTTAAGCGCTGCCGTTGCATAGCTTGCCAGTATCTCGCCGATTTTGACGTCCGCTTCGGTAAAAGGCGCATGATCGGTACTGCGTGATAAAGAAATAAGCCCTTCTACCGTATCACGGTATACCATCGGAATGGTCAGCAATGAGCCCGGTAAAAGGAACGGCTCTTTACCGTTAACAACAATTCTACTGTCCTCTTGCGCATTTTCGATGAGAATCGGTTTTGCCGAACGTGCTGCTTCGCCGAAAAACGAATTATTAAGCGGAAATTCCGCATATCTGAAATTAGTTGCGACCTGCTCCTGTTGGTGCGGTACATCGTTGGGCAGCTTATACGGCGGCGGGTAATTTCCTCCGTATGCTTTAACAGTGAGCACATCTTCAAATTCTCCGATGGTAAGAATAACTCCTCCATCCGCGAAGAGCCGTTCAATCATGATTTTATTGATAAAACCGAGAATCCCTGCCGTATCCATTTGCTGCCGTATTGCTTCCGCCGCTTTTATCAGGAAAGTATTGCCGACAGGCAGCAGCTCTTTTGCTCTCATAGCGGTTTCATCGGGGCGTTGTGCCTTAATCAGTTCTTCCTGCATCAGTTCCATCTGAGTTTTAAGCGCCGTATATTCCCGCCGGTAGACCGCATCATTTGAAGCAATTACCACCAATAGAATAAAGCAGAGAGCACCGAGCGCTAACGAAGCAAGCGGGATAGAAACATGTTTGAAGGATCCTGCTGCCGCTATAGACAAGAGCATAATCACAACCAGTGCAATATTATATAATTGAACCGATCGCGTATTTTTTCTGTTCTTTATCGCCCGTATTCCGAAAAACACGCAGCATACTATACTTACCGCAAGAAACACCATTGCGGCGGGAACTATTTTCATAAGCGCAATTCTATCATCTATTACGGGTATCGTCAATTATAAAACCCGTCAACTTTTCAAATATGCGACTTGTCTATATTGCTTTTTTTGAGTATGTTATGCCTTATATACTGGGAACCTCTACTGCCTTCACCGGAGTTTTGAGCGGAATCCTAAAGTAACAGAAAGATGAGGCAACGGCTATTATGAATCAGAATGATGATAAGAACAAAAAGGATCCGAACGAACAGGATCCCTTTAATTTTTTTAAGTTGAGTCCGGAACCGTCCAATAATAATAACAAGGATCAAAAAAAGCCTCGGCTGCCATTCGTGGCGATTATTATCGGCGTGTTTGTCGTGCTGCTTCTGGCAAACCAATTTTTAATGAGGCAAGACGCAAATATTATTCCTTTTTCGGAATTTAAGGATCGCGTTGCGTCGGGCGAAATCGTTAAGGTTATTATGGGGCCTACATATTTCATCGGGCAGACAAAGACACAGGCGAACAGCGAGCAAACAAAAAGCAAACTGCCGTTTTTACCGGCCGATACTACGGGAGATGCCTATCAAACGGTCGGTATCTATTCGGAATCGTTTTTACAGCTGCTGGACGAACACAATGTCATTTATTTGGTGCGCCCTAAAGAAAACAACCTTATCGTTGATTTTTTAGTTCAATGGATATTGCCGTTCGGCTTTATTTTCCTTCTGTGGCATTTTGTTATGAAGCGTTTTACCTCAAATCTCGGCGGACTGGGGGGCACTATCTTTTCGGGCGGACAAGCCCGCTCCGCAGCTGTTGAGGAAGGAAAGGTTACTACCCGTTTCAGCGATGTCGCGGGGGTTGATGAAGCAAAGGAAGAACTGGTCGAAGTTGTAGACTTTTTGAAGTTTCCGCAAAAATACACTGAAATAGGCGGTAAAATTCCGCGCGGCGTTTTATTGGTCGGTACGCCCGGTACCGGAAAGACACTCCTGGCGCGTGCCGTCGCAGGTGAATCGGGCGTTCCTTTCTTTAGAATCAGCGGCTCGGACTTTGTAGAGATGTTTGTAGGTGTCGGCGCTTCTCGTGTGCGCGATCTTTTTAAACAGGCACGGGAAAAGGCTCCTTGTATTATCTTTATCGATGAGCTTGATGCTATCGGTAAGTCCCGCTTAAATTCAATCCATTCAAACGATGAGCGGGAGCAGACGCTCAATCAGCTCCTAGTAGAAATGGACGGGTTTGATAACAGCACCGGACTCATTTTGCTTGCAGCAACCAACCGGCCTGATGTCCTTGACCCTGCGCTGCTTCGTCCCGGACGCTTTGACCGGCAGGTAGCGGTAGATCGTCCCGATATGAAAGGACGCGAGCAAATCCTTAAAATACACGCTAAGAATGTTAAGCTTGCAAACGGTATTGATCTCGGCGACACCGCGCGGATTACCAGCGGTTTTTCGGGCGCCGACCTTGCAAATGTGATTAACGAAGCGGCGTTACTCGCTGTACGCGGCGGCCGTAAAGAAGTTATCACGGAAGATCTCAATGAGGCGGTAGAAAAAGCTATTGCCGGTTTACAGAAGAAGAGCAGGGTAGTAAAGGAAAAAGAACGCCAAATTGTTGCCTATCACGAAACCGGGCACGCAATAACGGCCGCCTTCACCGACGGGGCTGATAAAGTCCATAAGGTCTCTATTATACCGCGCGGTATCGCAGCGCTCGGCTATACCTTGAATATCCCCGAAGAAGACCGCTTCCTGCGTACCGAAAAAGAATTGCTGGCAGAGGTTGACTGTCTCCTCGGAGGGCGGGCTGCCGAATTCGTGCAGTTCGGCGTTGTTTCCACCGGTGCGGCAAATGATCTGTCGCGTGCTACCGATATTATCCGCGGCATGATAACCGACTACGGTATGAGTGATCGCTTTAAGAACGTTGCGCTGTCAAAGCGGGGCAGCGGATACGGAGCGGGCGATCCCCAGCTGGTACGCGAATATTCGGAAACCACACAGCAGTATATCGATGAAGAAATTGCCCGCATTATGGAAGAACGATATGCTGTGGTTGTAAATCGTCTGAAAGAAAAAAAACCGCTGCTGGAATATATTGCAAAACGTCTGCTTGAGAAAGAAACGATCGATAAGCAGGAATTTGACGATATTATCAAGGCGGAATCTCAGTTGCCCCGGCAGCCCGCCCTTGAAGCGCCGGAGGCTGCAAGTTCCGGTGAAACTATTTAACAAGCAAGAATTTCTCTGCCTATCCGGCTCGTTCATAACTTTGCCGGATAGGCAGGGTGCTCATTTCTGCATCGCTTGAACACCGATAGCGGCTGTCCATACATAAGCGGTATTCATCGGCCGATTTACCGTCAAAAATCAACCGAAACCAAGAATTTCATTTTGCCGATTGCGCGTTGTTTTAACGGATGCGCATACTCAAGCCCGATCTTTGCCGAACCGCTTACCGTAACGGCTGCCCGCCCGTAAACCGACTGATAAACATAAGGCGTAAGCGGCGGCGCGCTGTTTCCCAAAAAATTAAGCACGGCTTTATATCCGGCGCTTATCTTTAGTCTATTGTAAAAAATCGGCAGCCATGAGCTGCCGGTTTGAATGTCATAACTCAAAATAGTGCACTCCGTGTCGAATGCAAAGCCGGCATTTATCGCGCCGCCGCTTGTGCTTATCGTTGTGTTTGATTGTAAGTGCTCCGGCATGGACGGAAGATATGCGTTCATCCCCATAAATGCAGGATTATTGAAAAAAGTATAGGAACCGAATTCAGGAACATAATAGGCATTGTAACCGGCGTATCCGCTGCATTGAATCGTGACGGGCAGCACCGGCATATATGCCGCTACGAGCGCTTGGACGACCGCTGCATTGGAGCAGCTTTCAAAATGGTACCCGTGTTTTATCCCTGCCTGTAGCTCGATCCCTGCTATCGATTTTGCAAAAAACGGCGTATCCAATGCAATGAACGGCCTAAGATAGGCATACCGGAAACTTATCTGCTCCGAAAGAACGGTATCTTTGAGCGCGTATCCGTAAAGCGTTTTTTGCACGGTATAGTCTTTGGGGAAGAAAGAGAATGCTTCCGCCGAGATTCCCGCATTGACAGCAATATGCCGGTACCCGTTCTTAGTCGGTATCGGGAAAGCCGCTCCCACGGAACCACCTACGGTTCTATAGCGGAAATGATTATTCAGATCGTATATTTGGAATGAAAATCCCACCGGTTTTGTATTAACGGAAAGGTTTGCATGTATTTGATAAAAAAACGGCTTAAAATAAAAGATAGACGCTGCTTTGAGGGATAAAAGCGCTGTCGGATCAATCCCGTAAATATCCAGCGCGAGACCGGTTTCATTCGCTTTTGTCATATCATCGGGAAGGGTAACATATAACAGCGGAAACACCCGCCACATCCATGAAAGATACCGATATTTTTTGGGGCTCAGCAACTCCGGCTTAGGCGCAATGCTTTGTACGTGCATTGCATCCGGCGTATAATCGGTGAGCGCTGCTTTTTCTTCGGTGAAAAGCCGTTCCGAGACCGTACAAAGCGTATTATACTTTGCGTGTACGCCGGTATAGACAAGCAAACCATCCGGCGTTCCGTTCTCTGCGGCGGGTATATCGGGAGACATCGGAGATGAACTGTCCCGTATCACGGCTGCAGCTGGTGCAGAAACTACGGTATCAAGCGGAGAGGCTGTATTCGGTAAGTGCAGATGCTCTTGGGGCAGCAGTACCGGATAAAAAACGCCGCCCGAAATATCTTCCTTTAAAACTTTCAGCATGTTCGTTGCCGGATTATATGTTGCCGCGCGGTACAGCATGCCTTTTTCCGCCCATGAAAAGGTAAGCAGCGTCCCCGAATCGGTGCTATTGGTCTGCAGACAGCGGATTGCCGGGAGCGGCTTTTCAAGCAGTAGCTTTTGGATATGCTTGGTGTTTTTGTTGATAAACAGAATATCGCGGTTAATACCGTTTGCCGCAATAAAAGCGATGCTATCTTCTCCCGCGTATACGGGATCATAGATGGCGGTGTAGGGCATACCGGGACCCGCAGAAAAAAGAGAGTCCTGTGTACCGGCATTTTGCATGTCGGCAATCACCAGATGAGAAAATTGCCCGTCGATTTTTACGCCGCAGATACGGCCGTTGTCGCAAAAAGCGGCTGTCCGCAATGAGTAATATTCGTCAGGTAAAAACCGTTTTGTACGCATATCAAAAATTGCCGACCGATGTTTTTCCCCTTCAAGCGATTGAATGGTATCCGTTACCAAAAGCCGCTCTCCGTCCGGCGAAAAGTTGAGATGAGACAGGGTTCGATTGGCGGTAAATAATTTTTCGGAGCCGCCGTCAGCCGTATAAAACCGGACATCCCCTTGCGTAAAATCATAACAGACAAAACCTTCGCGGTTGGCAGCAATCAGCATAAAGCCCGATTTACGCAGCTCCCGAAAAGGGACCGGCAAACGGATTACCGGCGGCGGCTGAATAGCCGTAAGAAATTCGCTCCACAGCGACTTAAGCGGTTTCCCGAAAATATGCTTGGTTTTACTCTGAGGAAAGAGAAAAAAGGAACTATGCCAATAGCGGGCGTACGATTCCATACCGTATTTTTTTTGAAGATAGTCGGCAAATCCGGCGCCGTAGAGGTAGCCCCAAAATGCACCCGGGTATACGTCGCGCTGCCCTGCAGCCTCCTGCCACGAAGGAGCGCATCCGTCGATTTTGCCCTGCATTAGATGATGGTAAAAGAGCGGATCATTCAATCGCCCCTGCTTACCGTCAAGGCTTTCATACGAAACGGCTGCACCCTCATTAAATGAAAGCGGCAGTACCGGTAAAAAATAGATCATCGATATTGCATGAGTTAATTCATGGTAAAAAACTTTCAGCATCGAATCGCTTAAATTACCGAGTGTGCCGTCGTCAGGCACGGTATCGAACACCACAATACGCGGATAGGGGAAAAAAGTAAAATATCCGTTTAAACTTTCGGCTCCGGAGAGGATGTACACCGGCATTCTGACTAAAATATTCTTGTTAAGACGGGAGGCAATTTCTTCGGCATAGCGGTCGGCATATTCGGCGAGCAGCGCAGCGCTTTTTTCGGATTCTTTTGCATAAATAATATCAAAATAACCCGTTTTATGTACTAAAAGTCCTGCGCCGAAGACATGGGATATGAGCCATAGAGAGTATAAGATGAAAAGAAACGATTTTTTACTCACATACATAGAAGAGCTGTAGCCGAAAAAAAACAGAATGTCAACTGTTCCGTGCAGGATATCCATATAGAGTGTGTTATAGAATGTGTTAAAAATAGGGTGGTTAAAACTTTTTACCCCGCCGGGAGAGCCGTACTGAAATATTTTGAATATTGCCCTGTTCAAATACTTGATTTCATATAGTGGTATTCATATAGTGATATACGTAGAATACGACAATTAGAGGTACAATATGAGAGCAGTAATACAGCGGGTTCGATCGGGAAGCGTTGCAATAGAAGGCTTTGAAACACAGACTATCGGCAAGGGCTTTGTGATTTTGTTGGGTATCTGCCCGGAAGATACCGATGATGATATTGATTGGTTGATTAAAAAAATCTTACAGATGCGGATCTTTGAAGACGATGCAGGCAAGATGAACCTCGCTCTCGCCGATGTGCAGGGCGATATTCTGCTGGTAAGTCAATTTACGCTGTTTGCCAGCACCAAGAAAGGGAACCGTCCGTCCTTTAATGCGGCGGCAGATCCTTCGATTGCGATTCCGCTCTATGAACGCTGCATCCGTAAACTGAGCGAAGCGCTCGGTAAGCCGGTAAAGACCGGCCAATTCGGAGCGGATATGCAGGTGGAAATTCACAACGACGGGCCGGTTACCATTTTAATCGATACAAAGGTAAAAGAATGATTTCGTTGATAGCATTTTTAGGAAATACCGGACGGGAGTATGGACGCACCCGGCATAACGCAGCGTGGATTGCTGCGGATCGGTTGAATATTTGCCGAGGAATTTCATGGCAGCATAAGTTCCGCGGATTGTACGGGCGGTTCCCGGCAGCGGTTACCGGAGGACAGGCTGTCCACGCTTTAAAACCGGAAACGTATATGAATTTATCCGGTGAGTCGGTAGGAGAGGCTGCACAGTTTTTTAAAATCCCGCCGGCAGAAATACTCATCGTGCACGATGAGCTTGAGCTGCCTCCTGCGGTGCTGAGCTTAAAATGGTCGGGTGGGCTCGGCGGGCATAACGGTCTCCGTTCCGTAAAGGCAGCGCTCGGTACGGCGGACTTTTGGCGGCTGAGGATCGGTATCGGGCGTCCCGGCGGGAAAAAAAGCAGCAGCGCCGATCATCCCGATATTGCAGGCTATGTACTCTCTCCGTTTTCTCAAGAAGAATTTACACTGCTGGATACGGCGCTGCCGCAGCTCGAACCGCTTTTTACGGCGCTTATTACCGAACGGAAAGAACCGCAAACGCTGCTGCCCGCATGGACTAAGGTGCTTCCCGGTACATCGGCATAAACTTCAAACAGTCTGATGCGATTGTTTTCCTTTTGCGTGAAATTTTCTTAAAATTTCACGCATCTTTTCCCTGCAGGAGGGTAATCGCATCAGACAGATAAATAAAAATCACAAAATAAATAGGCTATGAGACCATTTGAGCCGCAAAGCGGCGAAATTCCGGTTGAATAGCCTATTTATTTTGTGGGAAATATAGCAAAACAGTCTGATGCGATTACCCTACGGAGTCAGGTCGGTCAAAAGAGCTCGTTGTCGCCGTCAAAAGCGCTGCCGGGCTTCGATTTATGAGCAGATGATGCAGCCGAATCTGTGCTTGCATTTTTCGCATCTTCGGCTGCGAGAGCGGCTCTTTCAAGCATGGATTTTTTCCCTGCGGCAGAACCCGCTTCTTTGTCTGCCGTAGTGCCCGCCGTTTTTATGCCGGCTGTAGACTTTGCACCCGCCGCTTTTGCCGTCTGCGAGGCTTCTCCGGAATCCGCACCGGATTCCTGATTCGATATTGCAAAGCTCGACACATACTTTTGATTGGGAAAGAGCCGAGCCCGTAAGGTCTTTTCAAGATCGATTGCAACATCGGGATTGTCTTCCAAGAATTTTACGGCGTTGTCATGCCCTTGCCCGATTTTATCTTCTTTATATGAATACCATGCGCCTTTTTTGTCTATCAACTCATATTTCACCGCACAGTCCAGCAAGCTGCCGTAGGGAGATATTCCCTTGCCGAACAGAATTTCCAGTTCAACCTTCCGGAACGGCGGTGCAACCTTGTTTTTTACAACTTTGATACGAACCTTGTTTCCCCATGCTTCATCCTCATCCTTACCGAGCACTTCACCCTTTCGGACTTCGATACGTACCGATGAATAGAATTTAAGCGCATTACCGCCGGTGGTGGTTTCGGGGTTACCGTACGCAATGCCGATTTTCATACGGATTTGGTTAATAAAAATCAGAATACATTTTGAACGCGAAATAATTGCCGTTAATTTACGGAGCGCCTGACTCATCAATCGTGCCTGCAATCCCATGTGCGAATCGCCCATTTCGCCGTCGATTTCCGCTTGCGGCGTAAGGGCAGCAACCGAGTCTACAACGATAACGTCAACAGCGCCCGAACGGACAAGGTTTTCGGTGATTTCCAATGCCTGCTCTCCCGCATCGGGTTGGGCAACCCATAGTTCGTCGATATTGACGCCGAGCTTTTGCGCATACTGGGGATCAAGGGCATGTTCGGCATCCACGAACGCCGCAATGCCTCCCCGTTTTTGAGCCTCGGCGACAACGTGAAGGGCAAGCGTGGTTTTTCCCGATGATTCCGGGCCGAATATTTCGATAATTCTTCCGCGGGGATAACCGCCGATACCGAGCGCCTCATCGAGCAGAATGCTGCCTGACGGGATGACTTCAATACCGCTTGCCTCGGTTTTTGAGCCGAGCTTCATCAGAGAACCCTGTCCGAACTCTTTTTCGATTTGCAGGCGTGCGGCCTCCAATGCTTTGAGCTTTTCATCGGCATCGGTAATATTGGTTACCTGGTTTATTTCTGATTTTGTTTTTGCCATTTAGTGCCTCCATAACATAGTGCATTCGTCCGCCGAAATCGCATTTGCAATGATATTCTGCAAAAGCGCATTTTACTCCGGCGGCTTCCGAACGCTGCATCGCTTCTTATCTTTGTTATATGACTTTGCTGCGATTTTGGCTTGATAAAACTGATAAAAAATCACTTTTTTTAGAATTTTTTTACAAAGTATATCAGTCTACCACTGAATCTTAACTTATAACATAGGAAGGTAATATAAATCAATATTACGGAAGATTTACACTTTTGAAAGGGTACCGGCATCCATTCGGTAGGTTGTACAATGAGGATCCAAAATATTGGAATCATGCGTAACAATCAGTACGGCAGTTCCCAGCCGGTTTATATCCTTTATCGCCTGCATAACGCCTGTTGCGGTTTCCGCATCCAGATTTGCAGTCGGCTCATCGGCAATCAGCAGCTTTGGGTCATTCATCAGTGCACGGGCAATAAGCATCCGTTTTGTTTCTCCGCCTGAAAGATTTTTCGGCATTTCATCTTTTAAATGCGCTATTCCCATCACTTCCAGTAAACTCAATGCCCGTCCTTCGGTATCGCCGTCCCGTTCAAATAAAAAAAACGGTACACGCACATTATCAAGCACCGAAAGGTTCGGTAAAGCGCCGAGCGATTGAGGCACAAACCCTATCGATTCGTTGCGGTAATAACTTTTTTCGGTGTCGTCCATGAGTGTAATGTCTTTGCCGCCGAAAAACACAGTACCTGAAGTCGGCTTTAAAATTCCTGAAATAAGATTTAGCAGCGTTGTTTTTCCCGAACCTGAACGTCCTACAATAAATACAAAATCGGATGCGTCAATACTGAAATCGGCATCCTTGACGGCAAAGAAATCGGAACCGTTTCTGGTAAACGTTCTGGAAAGATTTTGCGTTTGCAATAACATACTGTAATGATCCTGTTGCCTCTTAACGATGTTTTTATCTTTTTCTGGTAAAAAATAGATAACCTGTATTGATTACGATCAGAATAATAGCCAATAACAGAATAACCGGTTTGGCATATACATTACAATGCATTGTAGGAGATTTACAAGTACCGATAACAACCGTTTGCAATAATATCAAACAAATACCGAGCCCGATATTGGAAAACGCGATACCGATTCGGGAACTCTTGAACAGTAAGAATACGACGCCTAATGCAGCAATTAAACCGCCGAGCATTCGGACAGCCTCGCCCATCCAATGGCACTTCATAAAACCGCCGTCAGCTTTCGGAAAACAGACATGTGCATATCCGAAGGGAGCAAATAAAACGAGCAAACCGACTATAACGATTAAAGCACCTACAACATATTTTTTCATATAAAACCTCACATTTGGAATAGGTCTAGTATATACGAAATACACTGAAAGTCAATCTACGGTTACTTTATTTCTAGGAATTTCCATCAGTTATTCTTGGCACTTTAAGGGGGAAGGGGGAATATGGAAGATAAGTTCAAGTTGATGAACTTATATAAAGAGCATCCTCAAAAACAAATAAATAAAAATCGCAGAATAAAGAGGCTGTGAGTTTTAAAAAAGGCATTTCTATTAGCCTTTTAAAAATAGGCGAGGTAAGTACGCGAAGCGAATAAAAATTAACCGCAGGCGTATCTTTGATACGTTGAGGATTAATTTTTACGAAGCGACAAAGTAATTATCCGCATATTTTTAAAAGAAAAAACGTCTGATGCGTTTGCCCTGCGACCCGTCTAATACGTCTTATTGTGCGGAAGGATGATCGGGAACAGCTTTACGTCCTTTGACTTTGCCGCTTCCATAACCGCTTCTCTTGTAATTGAACCTTGGGGGCGGGCATGGGGCGGGGCATCGCCGATTAAGATCAGTTTACGGTCGGTATCTTTATCGGTGCGCCATTCAAGGTCGAGCCCCGCATCGATGCCTTCATACACCGCTTCGGGAATATCGCGGCCGCCAAATACGCTAAATCCCCTCAAGGCAGCGGAAAAGCGGTTGATATCCGAGGTAAAATCGGTCGCGGTCTTCGTTAAAAAATCGTCATAGTAGTCTTTATAAAGCACAAGTCCTATGCGATATGAATCATACTTGGGCAGCACCTTATTTAGAGAATCCGCGAGCAGCTCCCTTATCTTTTGTATATCATCCTTCATACTTTCGGTTGCGTCGATGACAAATACCGCATCGAGTTTCTTATGTTTTTTCGGTGTAAGGATTACTTCGATTGCCGGCATAATACCGTCAACGGTGTCCGAATAGATCAGTTTATTTCCGCTCAAACGTGCCAGTTCCGAAAAAGCATCGGCGGCAGGAGTGCTAAAGGCCGGTTCATTCTTTTCTTTGATTGTCTTTTGAGTTACACGCAGCACGAAAGGGTTGTCGCTAAAAGAGCCGGTATAATCGGCATACGGTTTTTCAAATGCGCGGATATTAAAAAACGTGCCGTCCAATACCTGCACCTCACCGTGTCTGTCCCATTCATACCCGTAATAGATAATATACGGTACCCAGATATGGAATGCTTCGCCGAGCGGCGTGTCTTGTTCCGGTGTGGAATCTATCAAACTGTAGAGCCGTTTCCCGCGGGTGTCCAGCTCCTTGCCGTTTAAGATGCGTTTTTCATCGCCGTTAATGCTGTTGTATTCGGAATCGCGGTATGCAAAGTTATCCAGCCGCTTTTGAGGATCCTTTGTCGTCTCCGTCATCAAAATGGAAGCGATATCGGGTTTTTTCCGAATATAGAAGTGATATCCGGCTCCCTTGGGGTCTTGAATAACCGCGAGATCGCTTTGGTCAAGCTCTAAATCCGCTCCGAATAACGGGAACAGGAATCCGATAAGTGCAATAACCGTAACAATACCGTTCTTTTTCATACCTTTAATATCGAACGGATTACTTATGCGGCTTAATCTTTTTCCGCACTTTTTCGGTGTTTTCCTTTTTGCTTTCTTTGACATCCCACTCAACATCGATAAGGCGGGCGTCCAAATCGGGAATCCGTGTGAGGTTCCGGCAGGCTTTTTTATGGATGATAACGCCTCTGCCGTTGGCAACATAGCCGCAGATGGCGGAATCGGAGGTTGGTTTGCAGCATCCGGCAAAACGCACGGGAAAGTTGGTGGAACCGCCGATGCGTATCCGCAATGCGGGATTTTTATGAGGATCTTTTTGAGCTGCTTCAAGCGCTTGTTTTGCCGTTTCGGCTTCTTTCGGTGTTTCTTTAGGAGGCCGTGCCGCCTCTTTCGCTTGCTCATCCGTAAGATCCGTCCGTTGTTTTTCTTCTTTTTCGGTACGGAGGAGATTTTCGTTCAGCTGGAGCCATGCACGGATTTTTTGGCGAGCCCGCGTCGTATGGGCGTTTTCGTACTGATTGTGCGTGGGGTGCGCGTTCGGATGGGTGATAACCTCTACCACCTGCGTGTTTTTAAGCGGGCGGGACAGCGGGATGATAGCGCCGTCGGCCTTAGCGGATACGAGTTTTTCTCCGATCGACGAGTGGATACGGTAGGCAAAATCGACGGCGGTTGAACCTGCAGGCAGCTCTATAATATCGCCCTTTGGCGTAAACACAAAAATCGAATCGCTTAATAAGTCGCTTTTAAGTTCCGCAAGAAATTCTTCATTATTAAAGCGCTGCTGTGCAAGCGATTTGACTTGTTGAACAAACGATAATTCCTGCTCGTTTGCGGTCTTATTCTTACTGTGTTTTTTGTATACCCAGTGACTGGCGACACCCCGCTCGGCTATTTCGTGCATTTCGTGCGTGCGGATCTGAATTTCTAAGGTTTGACCGCCCTTGCAGATGACGGTTGTGTGAAGACTTTGATAGCCGTTTGCTTTCGGCATCGCGATATAGTCCTTAAAACGTCCTTCAAGCGGCTTCCATACCGTGTGCATCAGGCCGAGAATGGCGTAGCACTCGTTTACGGTTGTACATAAAATCCGCACGGCGAGAAGGTCGTATAATTCATCCGCCGCCTTGTTCCGCTTTTTCATTTTCTGATAGATAGACCAAAAATGTTTGGCGCGGCTTTGCACCTTAACCTTAATTCCCGCCTTTTCCATCGTTTGATAGATGGTTTTTTCGGCGCTCTGCAAAAAGGCTTCGCGTTCTTTTTTCTTTGCCGCAACGACATCTTTTATCTGATCGAATGCTTCGCGGTTGATATATTTGAGGCTTAAATCTTCAAGCTCATTTTGAACGGTGGAAATACCCATCCGCTGGGCAAGCGGCGCCCAAATTTCACTGATTTCTCGAGCGATGCCGCGCTGCCGTTCCGCAGGGTATTCTGAAATATACCGTATCTTATCGAGCCGGTCTGCAAGTTGGATAATCATCACCCGTAAATCGCTTACGAGCGAAAAAAACATCTTGCAAACCGTGTCGGTGTGTTCTTTGCTTTTGTTATAGAGCTTTACATCGGAAAATTTTGCCGCCGCATTCAGGATATCCGCCGTCATATTCCCGAACTGAGCCCGCAGCTGCTCGTCCGGTAAGGCAAAACTGCCGTCTTCGCTGTAAAGCAGTGCGCAGATGATGCTTTCGGAATCCATTTCCAGAGCGGCAAGGCTATGCACCATGCGCAGCGAATGAGCGGCATCGTGCGGAATGGGGGCATCTACTGCCGTATCGGGTATACGGTTTGTAAGCAAAAGATTCCACGCGGCGGTAATCCGCGCGGAATTCTCCGCATTTTCCGCTTCCGCATAACAAGGATACTGCGCAAAAAAATGTTCAAGACTGGTTAAGTTTTCAACTTTTTGTATCATCGTACGCCCTCCGGGCAATCACAGCAGCCATTTTTTTGAATTCCCCGCAAAATAATTGAGGCTGTTCGACCAGAGTTGAACCTCTCCGCGGTTCAAATGGCCTCACCGCCTCAATTATTTTGCGATTCTTATTTATATATTGGCTACTGTGATTGCACTTTGTTTAAATAGACTGTAAAAAATTTTGAAAATTTTTTACAGAAGGAATGCAACCGTACTGGAGATCCCATAAACAATGTACGTCTTTGCACATTGCTTGATGGCGAATTTGTGGCAAAACAAATTTACTGCTGCTTAATACGTTCGCATAATTTTGTATTAAGATAGAGCAATTGCTTCCACTTCTTGGACAGTTAAGCCGGTCGCCTGCATGATATTTTTACTTGATAAGCCCATAGCGCGTAAATTCCGTGCAGTTTCAAGTTTTGCTTGGCGGGAACCTTCAGCAAGGCCGCGTTCAAGACCTTTCCGTTCAGATTCGTTTATCATCGACAGTCGGTCGCTTTCATATTCCCATGCTGCTTCATACCGTTTCCGCTCTTGCTCATCCAGATAAAATATATCCATTACTTTATTCGCCTTTGTCATTACAGGATTTCCTTGTGCTAACATTCGTCTCTTCTCCTTGCTATCCGTTTTGATAAACATAAGCCATTTCTCTAAGCTTGTCAAATTCTCTTTCGGCAGTTTGGTTAAATCTAAAAAATGAATCTCCAATAGCTCATCCAAGAGTGTCTGTTCTTCGCTTTCCCGTATCTGATAAACCGAATGTACCTTACGGCTCAGTTTAAATAGACTGTTCAGCACATTGATTGCAATACATTTTTTCAAATCCATGTACTGTAAACCGCTGAAAAAATGCTCATGGATCATTTTTGAACAGTAAAAGACACTCCGTTTGGGATAGTAATCAAAATACGTGTTCTGCATTTCCACATCGATTTTTCGCCCATCGTTTAAGCGGATTTTTATGTCGAGCCGTCCGGTTTTATCGTTATAAAAGCGTGGAATCTGCTCGTTGTTGTCTATACGGACATCATCAAAATCATCCTGACTTAAGTGGGTTACCAACGAAAGAAATTCAATCATGATGTCCTTATTCTCCTCGGTACCGAAAAGTTTCTTGAACGCGTAATCATTTCGAGCGGTAAATCTCATCGGGCTAGTAGGGAATTTCTGCATTTTTTATGCCTCCATGCCCTCTATATAAAGCACAAATGGCAAAATGGCTAAGAAAATCGGCAGGTAATCATGTTTTTCTATAAATTTGTCCTTTTGAAATATACAGAACATCTGCTACGTCGCATCATTAAAAGTATACATCCGTTTATCTCTCTGATTGAATGCAATCGCTTTTAGCATTTTGGATTCGGTTACCCGGATACGCCCTCGATTAATCTGTCCTGGCCTGCTAGATCCTGCCGGATGCGGACGTTTGAAAATCCTGCATTTTCAAAGAGCCGGCGGGCGGCGTGGGCATGGTATTCTCCTACTTCGCTTAAAAGGACACCTCCGCCGTTCAGGACGGTACGGATATTATTTGTCAAAATGCGTATAAAATCAAGACCATCGGAGCCGCCGTCGAGGGCTAAGGCCGGTTCATTCCGACCGTCTTTGAGCAGTTCCTGCGTCAGTGCAGAGGGGACATACGGCGGATTGGCAGCAATAAGGTCGAAGCGGAGAATATTGGGGAGTAGGGAAGATGGAGATAGTGATTCTCTAACACGGGCGATTGTTTCCGGCAACGAGCGCATATCTCCTTCGATGAAGCAAAGCCGCCTTTGCGCTTCCGCAGAAAGGAGCCGCTCCGCATTGAGCCGGGCTATAGCGAGAGCTGCGGGGGAAATATCTACGGCAACGCAGACTATATTCCGGATACCTTCCACTTCAAGCGTATATAGAATGGAGATTGCAACGCAGCCCGAGCCGGTACAGGGATCCAGTAAGTACAAGGTTTGTTCCGGCGGCCGAAGCGCTTCCGCTTTTTCTTTTATGACGGCGAGGCTCCGTTCTACCAGCAATTCGGTGTCGGGCTTAGGGATAAGCACATCGGGGCTGACCTTGAAGGAGAGTCCCCAAAAGTCTTTTTCTCCGGTAATATAGGCAATGGGTAAACCGGTGCTGCGCCGTTCCACCGCCTCGCAAAATGTTTCCCGTATCGGGGAAATATCGGCATCGTCATGGGCAAAAAGCCATGCCCGCGGCTTATTCAGAAAGTGCTGCAGTAGTACATCCGCATCGAGCATTAATGATGAGCGGGCCTGCGTTTTCAGCCTTGCCGACCGTGCAAATAACTGAACGGCGTAGCGGCGGGCATCGGCGACGGTGAACATCCGGTTATGCTTGAGCCTTCATCATTTGCTCGCGGGCTGCAATGCAGAGCGCCTCGACAATTTCGTTAAGGTCTCCCTGCATGATTGTATCGAGCTTATACAGGGTAAGGTTAATCCGGTGGTCGGTTACGCGGTTTTGCGGATAGTTGTAGGTGCGGATGCGCTCGGAACGGTCACCCGAACCGACTTGATTTTTCCGATCTTCCGCCCGCTCCGACTGTTTTTTTGCTTCTTCCATGTCGTAGAGCCGGCTCCGCAGTACGCGCATCGCCTTTGCTTTATTCTTAATCTGGCTTTTTTCGTCCTGACAGATAACGACAAGCCCGGTCGGAATATGGGTAATCCGTACGGCGGAGTCGGTAGTGTTGACGCACTGACCGCCGGGGCCTCCCGCACGCATGACGTCGATGCGCAGGTCTTCCTGCTTGATAACGATTTCCGTTTCCTCCGCTTCGGGTAATACCGCAACGGTTACCGCGCTGGTGTGGATACGCCCCGAACCTTCCGTTTCCGGTACGCGCTGCACGCGGTGTACTCCCGATTCATAGCGGAGACTTCCGTATACGTACTTGCCCGAAATGGACAGCGTTACTTCTTTAAAACCGCCAAGTTCGGTTTCGTTGGAGGAAAGAATTTCATATTTCCAGTTTTTCAGTTCCGCGTAGTGCGTGTACATTTTTAACAGATCCGCCGCAAAGAGCGCCGCTTCTTCTCCGCCGGTACCGCCGCGTATTTCCATGATGATGTTTTTTTCTTCCAGCGGATCGGGAGGAATCAGCAGCACTTTAAGGTTATTCTCGCTTTGCTCAAGCTGTGCTTCAAGGTTATGCAGTTCTTCCCGCGCCATCTCTTTAAGCTCATGATCGGTTTCCTCCTGCATCATTGCGCGGGTTTGTATAATTTCCTGTTCAAACCGGAGATACTGCGCATATTCTTCCATCAGTTTTGAAAGGTATGCATGTTCCCTCATCGCTTCCTTGTAGCGGTTTTGATTTTTAATCAACGCAGGGTCTTGTATTTCTTCTTCCAGTTCTTTCCATCGAACCGATAAACTTTCAAGTTTTTCTTTCATAATAATTCACCTTATAATGTGCTTTTAGCCGATAAGACGGCTCATACTGTTTTGGTAGTTACAAGAAATGATAGGATAGTATCGGAGCCCAGCTAAGGCTGCTGCATGGCTTCTAAAATGTCTTTATTGTGGAACAGTTTTGCATAGCCGAGTGCCGACATACCCAGCACATCGGCAATATTGTAGTCTGCATGATGTTCGACGAGCAGCTTTACCATCGGAACATCTTGTCTGCCGACGGCAAGAATCAATGCCGTTTGTCCGTCCTTACTTTGAATGTCCGTATCTGCATCCTTTGAAAGGAGCAGCTGGGCTGTTTTTAAATCGCCGAGCTGAGCGGCTTCCATCAGAGCCGAATAAGAACGGTCTTCGGAGCAAAGATTGATTTCCGCTCCGTGGGTAAGTAATAATGATGCTATATCATACTGTGAATTTCTAACGGCAAGAGAAAGCAGCGGAGTTCCGCGTGTATCACGCTGGGAAGCATCAAAACCGGCCTCTAAAAAAAGCCGGACAATTTCGTATTTACCCTCCTGTACCGCTGCAGCAAAATTCGATTCAAAACAAGGAAAACCGCTGTTTAAAAGTTTTTCGCGGGCAAGCCGCTTGCGTTCTACCATTAGGAAATTTTGTTGTTCTTTAATAAAATACTCTTCAAATATATCGAGGGCAAGCGGTACGGCAAATTGCATACAATTTTTGGGTAAGGGTAATACAGTCCCTTGACCGAGCGTTAAGATCGGGAGATTTCTTCCGATACCGAGGCCTAAAAAGAAAATAAATGCCGAATTGAGTGTGGACGTATTCTTGGCAAAGACAAATAGAATATGCGATGCGTCCTGTAATAGTGAGGTAGGGGGACAGGTACTGTCTTCCCAGATTGTATCGGCTTGACGATATACGACATCACATTCATGAGATTCAATGATATGAGCGACAGCTTCGGATATTTTTTTTCCGTTTTTTTCATATAGGATAACAATTTTCATGGTAATTCCTAGATAGTATAATGTAAAACGGAAAAAATTTCAATGTAAATGCGCAGATTTGTATTCGGACATCAACTAGAACCGATAAAATGAGACCGGCGGGATTCGAACCCGCCACCTACTGCTTAGAAGGCAGTTGCTCTATCCAAATGAGCTACGATCTCTTACACTTACAGTTTGTTACTGCAAATATGCTATATGTATACAATAGGAACGAAAAAAAGTCAACCGCCTGAAAGATTTTATAATACGGGTAGTGGATACAATGCTTAACCATTTTTTTAATTAAAAATCATTCCGAATATTTGACATCTTGCCGTAAATTTACTATTTTGTGTGCATGAAAGTTAGAATATTATATGTATGCCTCGTTTTTAGTCTTTTTGTATTCGGATGTTCCGCTAAACAAACTCAATCGGCTGCATCCGCTTCAACACCTGAGCCGGGAACCCGGCAAACTGCTGCCGCTTCTGGAGTGCAAGTATCTACAGCTC
The DNA here is from genome assembly GCF_000412995.1 of Treponema vincentii F0403. Classification (NCBI taxonomy): domain Bacteria; kingdom Pseudomonadati; phylum Spirochaetota; class Spirochaetia; order Treponematales; family Treponemataceae; genus Treponema; species Treponema vincentii. Next base: position 361,868 of record NZ_KE332512.1, read on the forward strand.
AACAGTCTCATGCCGATTCCGTCTCATCGTTAAGCTCGCTCGGTTTCTATGTGTACGACACGCCGATCGATTTGCCCATATCTTCATCTATTCCTGCACTCGCAGGTGATTCTATTAAGGTTGGGGCATTTACCGGTAAAATCAGCCTTCTCAATTTTTGGGCGACATGGTGCCCGCCGTGCCGTGCGGAAATGCCCTCGATTGAGCGCTTACACAAGCAGATGAGCGGTACAAAATTTCAGATTATTGCCGTCAATTCAGGCGAGCGTCGCTCGCAGGTGGCCTCCTTTATCGAAAAAAATAAGTATACGTTCCCCATCTATTTAGATGAATCGAATGAGCTGTCGTCAATCTTTGCGGCGCGCGGCCTTCCGTCGACGTATCTTGTCAATAAAGAAGGAAAAGTTATTGCCGCCCGTATCGGAGCGATGGAATATGACCAAGCGGAATTGATCAAAGTGCTCAAGGAATTGGCCGATGGGTAATGCATCGCTTCCCGGCCTCTTCGGGGCCTTTTTTGCAGGGCTGCTTTCCTTTTTAAGTCCCTGCGTATTACCGCTTATTCCCGTGTACCTTTCGTTTATCTCAGGCGAATCTTTAGCTGAAATTCGGGAAGGCGGCAGCGGCCGTATGCGCCTTTTTTTACGCAGTATCAGCTTTGTATTGGGATTTACGGCTGTGTTTGTGCTGCTCGCGATCTTATTCGGTACGGGCGCCCGGTTTATCGGCAGTTCGGCTCCGCGTATGATTATGCGGGGTGCGGGAGTAGTTGTTATTATCCTCGGCCTTAACATGCTGTTTGATTTTATCCCTTTTTTACGCGGAGAGGTAAAAGCGCAGACGCCGAATAATGCCGCAAGTTTTTCAAAGGCATTCCTTTTCGGTATGCTGTTCGCTGCCGGATGGAGCCCCTGCATCGGGCCGATATTGTCATCAATTCTGCTCTTTGCGGCTCAAGCAGGGAACATCGTAAAAGCAGCCTTTTTGCTTGGAGCGTATTCGCTCGGGCTGGGGATTCCTTTCCTGCTGGTAGGGCTGTTTTTTGATAAAGCGGAGCCGGTGCTGCGGTGGTTTAAGCGGCATACGCGCGGGGTTAAGATAACCGCCGGATTGCTGATTATCTTTTTCGGTGTATTGATGGTAACGGCCGGTTTATCGAGCATCACAACCTTCTTTATTAAGATAGGCTATGCGCTCGAAGATTATGCTCAAACGGGAACTCCTCCGTTCAGCACTATTGCCGGAGCGCTAGCCCGCTGGCTGCAGTTCCAAGGAGTGTAAAAGGACTACGGGATGCCCCAAAGGGCACTTACTTTTTCCCTGTGGAATATGCAACGGCACAATCTAAAAATTCCTGTAAATATGTCGGGAGCGTGATCTTTTTATTCCATACCAAATAAAGATCTCTGTAGCGGTGCGGAATATTCTCAAGCGAGAAGGCTAGCAGCTCTCCGCGTGTAACCATATCGTCTACGGCAATTTTGGAAATAAATGAAGTGCCCGCTCCCTGCGCAACAAGCCGTTTTATCACTTCGATATTGTTAATCGAGGTGATAATATGGAGCGATTCCGTCGCAATATTCGCAGAGGTCAGCATGAGCTCCATATTTTGTTTTACGGCGGAACCGCTTTCCCGTACGATGAGCGGTTCCTGCGCCAGCCGCTTTAAATCGGGGTTTGTCTGCTGCAAGGCTCGATAATAGGGAATATTGGGGGTGATAAAGACAAACTCGTCTTGGTAAACCGCCCGGAATTCACAATTTTCATCATCGGTTTTCATTCCGACGATGCCTGCGTCAACCTTCCGTGCGGAAATCCGTTTAATCGTTTCGTAGCTGTTTTGCTCCTCAATTTGAATGAGGATGCCGGGATGGTCTTTTCTAAACCGGCTTAACATGAAAGGTAGTATATATCCGGTAGGAATGGTAGAAGAGCCGATCCGCAATACTTTTTGATTTGGATTGACAAACCGGTCGATAAGCGAGGCACGCTGCTGCAGCAAATCTTTTGCTTCGCGGTAAAGGGTTGTTCCTTCTTCGGTAATTTTTAATTCCCGTGTCGAACGGATAAAGAGGGGGGTATCGAGCTCTTCTTCAAGCTGTTTAATGTGTAAACTTACAGTCGGCTGCGAAATATTCAATTCTTCTGCTGCCACAGAAAAACTTAAATTTTCTACCAGCTTTACAAATACTTCAAGATGCTTAAATTCCATATTTTCTCCAACGGTATTAGGGAATCTCTAAAAACTGAACTGTTTGGATAGCTCCATGTCTTTTATTTCCCGCGCGGTGCCTTTGCAGGATCAAGCGGCTTATTGTTTTCGTATACCATAAAATAGAGCCTCGGCGTGCCTGTGAGGGAGTCTGATGCAAGAGTACCCAGTTTTTGCCCGACGGTAATTTGAGCGCCCGCTTGAGGAAGTATCTGCGCTAATCCTCCATACACATAGACGTGTTTTGTTTTGGATTGAATAAAGATGACCTGTCCGTATCCTCTATGCGGGCCGATGGAAATAACGCGTCCCGAAGCGATAGCCTGTACCGGAGCATTGGCCGTCGAATCGATAGCAACGCCGTAGAGTTTCCCCGAAAGATACGCAATATCGACGACGGAAACCGGCCACAGTAAGTTTTTATCTATCGATTTTTTGACGTAGGAACGTGGATCCTCCCACGACGCTTGAGAATTTTGCCGAGCAGCTGCCGCATCGGTGGAGACTGCTGCCGTATTGTTCGAGGAGCCGGCTGCAATACCGTTTTTTTTGCTTTCCGGGATAATCAAAATTTTTCCGACTTTTAGAACTTCCGAATTGGAAAGACTGTTCGCTTTCCGCAACGCTTCGACGGTAACTGAAAATCTTTTTGCAATACTGTAAAGCGTATCTCCTTTTTGTATCGTATAGGTTTCGGGAATATAAATTTTCTGTCCGGCGGAAATTTTCCCCGCATCGCTGATATTGTTCCGTTCAAGGAGAATAGCCACCGGTATCGAATATTTACGGCTCAAGGCATAGAGTGTTTCACCTTTCTCCAATATATGCAAGGTATCCGCGGCAGCGGCGGAATAAACGGCAAGAAAAAAAATAAAAAAGCCGATGGAATAACAACGCTTAGACATAGTCATCTATGAATATCGACCGATTATGCAAAAAATTCAATATCTGACTACTGGACATTTATACAACCTTTGACTATTATCGTAACCATTCTTATTTTAAGTTGTAGGAGTTGTTATGGAAAATTTAATCGGATCAAAGATTATCGACTTTACCTTGCCTGCATATTGCAAAGGGCGGTTTACAACCGTATCAAGCGAATCACTGCTGGGGAATTGGGCTGTGTTTATGTTTTATCCCGCAGACTTTACATTTGTATGCCCTACCGAATTAGCCGATTTGGGCAAGCTCTATTCGGAATTTCAAGAAATCGGATGCAGGGTGTTTTCCGTCTCTACAGATAGCGAATTTGTGCACAAGGCTTGGGCTGATGCAAGTGCGACGATCGCCAATCTCCCTTATGAAATGATTGCCGATAAGGCCGGCGTTTTTGCCTCTTCTTTGGGTATTCTTGTGCCCGAAACATGGGTTGCGCTCCGCGGCTCTTTTGTCGTCGATCCCGACGGTATCATTAAAGCGTATGAAGTGCATGATAACAGCATCGGCCGCGATGCTTCCGAACTGCTGCGCAAGGTGCAAGCCGCTCAATTTACCGCTGCACACGGCGATCAGGTGTGTCCTGCAAAGTGGCATCCCGGTGAAAAAACGCTGTATCCCTCCATCGATTTAGTCGGGAAAATCTAAAAGTTATTCACATACGTAATCGCCGCCGCCAGCGCATCGGCGGCATGATCGGGTTTAGGGATTGTTTTTAGCCCGAGCAGCAACTGAACGGTTAGCTGCACCTGTTGCTTTTCCGCCTGCGCGATGCCGGTAACCGCTTTTTTAATAGCATTCGGCGCGTATTGAAAGACGGGAACTCCCGCTTGCGCCAATGCAAGCAGCGTTACGCCGCGCGCTTCGGAAACGCTTAACGCGCTGGTTACGTTTTTTGCAAAATAGAGCGTTTCGATACCGGCGGCGATAGGATGATAGGCGCGAATAAGCTCGGTGAGCCGGTCAAAGACAATGAGCAACCGGTTCCCCTGTATCTGTCCCGCCTCCGTTTGAATAACGCCGTAGTCGATACAGCGCATCCTGCTGCCGGTTACGGCGATGATGCCGTAGCCGGTAGAGGCAAGCCCGGGGTCGATGCCCATAATAACCCGCCCTGCGGCTGTTCGTTGTTCCGTCATCGGAATATTCGCTTGCGCATTAGAGCGCCTGTGTCCGCTCTTTTAAGAATGCGCGGTGCGCTTCATCTAAACGGGGTTCCAAGGCGGTGCGAACCGTTTGATTATAATCGTTCAGCCATTTCAACTCTTCGGGCAGCAGCAGTTCTTTGACAACAGGCCGCGTGTCGATCGGGCAGAGTGTCAGCGTTTCAAACTCCAAGAATGTTCCGTATTCCGTTGTTTTCCATTCCTTTGTCAGCGTGAGGTTTTCGATGCGGATTCCGTGACTGCCCGCACAGTAAAAACCGGGCTCGTTGGAGGTAATCATTCCAACCTTCATCGGAATATCCAGATAGCGGAGCCCGATATTTTGCGGCCCTTCGTGAACGGACAGCACATATCCGACGCCGTGGCCGGTGCCGTGCTTATAATCCTTGCCGTATTGCCGGAGCGGATTGCGGGCGAGGATATCGAGCTTATAGCCGGTTGTGTTTTCGGGAAACTTTGCCAATGCGAGCTGGATATGCCCCTTTAACACCAACGTATAATCTTCTTTTTCTTCCGCTGTGAGCGGGCCGAGCGGAATGGTACGGGTAATGTCCGTCGTTCCATCTTTGTATTGTCCGCCTGAATCGAGCAGTAAAAAGCCTTTGGGCTGCAGCGCAGCGGCGGTTTCCTTTTTAGGCCCGTAGTGAATGATCGCCGCATTCGGTCCGTATCCGGCAATCGTGGTAAAGCTCGCTTCTATAAAGTCGGGCTGTTCGGCACGGAAACGAAGCAGCTGCTCGGAAACATCCCATTCGGTGATGCCGCTCGCGGCATGTTCTTCCGCCCATTTGAGGATTTTAACCATCGCGACGCCGTCTTTTAGGAAAGCATTCCGGTAGTTTTTCACTTCAATTTCGTTTTTAATTGCTTTCATCGTAGAGGTGATATTAAGACCTTCTACGATCTCCGCTTTTATCTTATTACGGAGGAAGACGTTTGTCCGTGCAGGATCAAGGTAGACCTTACCGCGCAGTTTTTCGGCGTCGGTAAAAACCGCTTCGTAGGGAGCAACCGAAACACCTTCTTTTTCCAACGCTGCCCGCACCGCATCCGTCATTTGCCGTGCATCGATGTAAAGCCGCGCGGACTGCATATCGATCAAGGCGTAGGCGGTAACAACCGGCGTACATTCAATATCGTTACCGCGGATGTTAAACAGGTAGCAAACATCCTCTAAAGCTCCGATGACCGTTGCATCCGCCTTTTTTCCCCTAAGGGCTGCGCGGACTTCTTTGATTTTTTCCGATGCGGATTTGCCCGTATAACGGACATCGAGTAAAAAGGCTTTGCTTAATACGGGCGCGGGGCGATCCGTCCACATCTCGCCGATAAGATCGCGGCCGGTAGCAAGCTTCATGCCGGGAAGCGATGTGTTAAACTGTGTAAAGGAGTTAACCGCCATAACTTTCCCGTCCATGCCGATCGTACTTCCCGCAGGAAGCGTTTGTGCAAGGTATTCAAATACGGTCGGTACTCCCGGCTCTCCGCTTTTTTGCAAAAGGATACCGCTTCCCTGTAACTCTTTTTCAGCCTGCAAAAAATACCGGCCGTCAGTCCACAAAAAGGCCTTGTCTTTTGTAACCAGTACCGCTCCTGCAGATCCGGTAAAACCCGAAATAAAAACACGCGTCTTATCGTGTTCGGCAAGATATTCGCACTGATGAGGGTCGGCGGTCGGAATATAATAGGCGTCGAAGCCGCATTCCGCCATATTCTTGCGTAATAAGTTAATACGTTCAACTATTGTCATACAAATCTCCTTAGTTTTTAGAGGTGCCCTATAGCCCTGCGTACATTCGGCGCAGCAGCTGGTCTATCTTATGCCCGTAAGCGGGATCGGATGCCCATGTTCCTGCAAGGTTGTAAATATGCGGCGCCTTGCCTTTGGGATTTACATAGCGGTAACGCGGATCAACGGAAGGTTGATTGAGCGGTTCGGCGCTGGCGTATGCTTTTAAGTGCTGAATATGCGCTCGGACTCCCGTTTGTTCGTCGGGAAATACCAACCCCGGATTTTCGGCATTGATGGCGCCGAGTCCGCAAAAATTGTTCATATCTGCGGTTACCAATCCGCCGAATTGTAAAAAGCCTGTTTCCAAACACATCTGCGCAAAAGCAATGTCGGCATTTATTCCTTCGGCGGCGGATTCTTTTACATAATATTCCGCCAGCCGTTTAACTTTCTCCTGATCGGCTTTGCCCGCTTGCGTTAAGGCTGTTTGGGTTAAAAAGAATGACGCAAGCTGCTCTTTGGTCATACGTCCGGTTCCCATAATCGTTCTCGGGATGGACGGAGGAACCGAGCGGCACGAAAAGCAGAAAAACACCGCAAGCAAAGCAAAAAAAAGAAAAAAGCGTTTTACGCGAAGGTTCGGAACGTTCATACGGCTACCGTTACTCCCATTCGATGGTTGCGGGGGGCTTGGGCGTAATGTCGTACACCACGCGGTTGATGCCTTTTACTTCGTTGACGATGCGGAGCGCAATCTTCTGCAGCAGCGGATACGGAATTTCCGCGACTTCGACCGTCATTGCATCGACCGAGGTTACGGCGCGGATTGCTATGAGATTATCGTAGGTCCTGCCGTCGCCCATTGCGCCGACCGTGCGGACATTGGGGAATACGGTAAAATACTGCCAAATAGAATCCGACAAGCCTGCCTGCGCAATTTCTTCACGCAGAACAGCATCGCTTTCGCGCACGAGGCGGAGTTTTTCGGGGGTAATCTCTCCGAGGATACGCACGGCGAGTCCCGGCCCGGGGAATGGCTGCCGTTTAACCAGTTCGTCGGGAATACCGAGCGCTTTGCCGAGTGCACGTACTTCATCTTTAAACAGCATCCGCAGCGGTTCTATCAATTCTTTAAAGTCGATATGTTCGGGGAGACCGCCGACATTGTGGTGGGATTTAATAACCGCGGCTTTTTTGCTTCCGCCCGATTCAATAACATCGGGATAAATGGTTCCCTGCACCAAAAAATCGACGGTGCCGATTTTTTTCGCTTCTTCTTCAAAAACACGGATAAATTCTTCACCGATAATCTTCCGCTTCCGTTCCGGTTCGGTAACCCCGGCAAGTTTTTTTAAGAACCGCTCGGAGGCGTCTACATGGATGATATTGAGGCCGAGCGTTTCGCGGTAGGTTTTCAGCACTTGTGCCGCTTCGTCTTTGCGTAAAAGTCCGTGGTCGACAAAGATACAGGTGAGCTGATCGCCGACTGCCTTATGCACCAGTACGGAAGCGACGGAGGAATCCACTCCACCGGATAGAGCGGAAATAACTTTTTTATCTCCGACTTTCCGTTTTATTTCCTGAATAACGGTGTCGGCGGCGGTTGCGGCGTTCCACACTTCCGTGCATCCGCAGATACCGCGTACAAAGTTTTTGAGTATTTGCGTACCGTATACCGAATGTAACACTTCGGGATGGAATTGTACGCCGTAGCATTTGCGTTCCGTGTTTGCCATCGCGGCGATGGGGCAGTTGTCCGTTTGCGCAATGGTGTTAAACCCTTTGGGGAGTGCGGCTACGCTGTCGTTGTGGCTCATCCACACAATAGAGTCCGCGGGACAATCTTTCCATAATGCCGCCGCCTCCGATTTTTCATCGATATGCAGCTTCGTTTTACCGAATTCGCTTTTTTCTGCAGGCTGTACTTTTCCGCCGAGTAAATAGGTCATCAGCTGCATTCCGTAGCAGATTCCCAATACCGGCACGCCTAAATTGAATATTTCGGGATTACAGGTTGCCGCGTCTTCGGCATATACGGAGTCGGGCGCTCCGGTTAAGATAATTCCCTTTAAAGAAACACTTTTTATACGGTTAAGTTCGGCGTCGAAAGGAAGGACTTCGCAATAAACTCCGCATTCGCGGACACGGCGGGCTATGAGCTGGCTATACTGCCCGCCAAAATCAAGGATAATAATTTTTTCTGTGTGCATATCCTACTATATCAAGGAGCGCCGTGTTAGACAAGCCGGAAAAACAGACGGAAAACAGGCAAGCCGGAAAGCGTTGAGCAGGAAAGCGCCGAGTGTTGAGCAGGGATGTGCCGGCACGCTTACCGTAAGTTAAGCTCTAGGACAAGAGCCGGAAAATCTGTTATAATCCGGTATGCACTTGCGGCTTGATTGCGGAAAAGGGCTTACAATAGAAACCGGTTTGCCGGCTTTTATCATGGGAATCGTTAATGCAACGCCCGACTCGTTTTATGAACCGAGCCGTTCCGTCGGTTTACAAAAAGGCTTGGAACGGGTATTAGCCTTGGAGGCGGAAGGCGCCGATATTATCGATATCGGGGGGGAATCGACACGTCCCGGCTCTTCGTATATCTGCGAAGCGGAAGAACTGGAGCGGGTTATCCCGTTAATCGAGGCGGTGCGGAAGCGTAGCGCGGTGCCCCTATCGGTGGATACGCGGAAAGCTGCGGTTATGAAGGCCGCTTTTAAAGCGGGCGCAACGCTCTGCAACGATATTTCGGCTTTAACCGACGACCCCGCACTCGGCACGTTGATTGCGGAAGAAGACGGCGCCGTTGTTCTTATGCATAAACGGGGAACCCCGCCTACAATGCAGCAGACAGTCCCGCAGTATCGGAATGTCATATCGGAAGTACGGGATTATCTTGAAGAACGGGCGGCCTACGCTTTAAGCTGCGGCATAGCGCGTGAGCGCATCATTATCGATTACGGTATCGGCTTCGGAAAAACAGCTGAGGATAACTACCGGTTGATTGCGGCAAGCGCGTGTTTTATCGGCTTGGGGTATCCGCTTTTGGTAGGGCTGTCGCGGAAGTCGTTTATCGGCGCCGTTACCGGATGTCCTCCCGAAAAACGGCTTGCGGGAACGCTTGCGGCAACGATGTATGCGGTGCAGCAAGGCGCATCAATCGTACGGGTTCACGATGTTGCGGAAACGAGGGAACTATTACTGGTGTTAAAGGAATTGCGAAAATATGGAACTACTTAGGGATATGCTGTCGTTCTACCTCTCCTATATCGGACCGGTGCTGGATGTGCTGCTCCTTGCATTTCTGATGTACAAGTCATATCAGATACTGATTAAAACGCAGGCTGCGCAACTTGGAAAAGGAGCATTGTTGATGCTCCTCATTTATGCGGTTGCCTTTTTACTGCACCTTACGACGCTGCTTTGGATATTGAATACGCTTGCGACGGGAGTTGTTATCGGTGCGGCAATTATCTTTCAGCCCGAACTGCGGAGGATGTTCCTGACGATGGGGCAGAACGACTGGTTCAGACGTTCCCGCTCTCAGCACAGCCATATCGATTATGTATTAACCGCCGCGGAACGCCTTTCTGCAGAACGCCGCGGTATGCTGGTTATATTTTTACGGCAGAATAATTTAAAAGAGATTATCGAAAATCCTTCCGCGACCCGCATCAATGCGGAAATCAGCTCGAACCTGCTTGTTACCATTTTTGAATTTGACACCCCGCTGCATGACGGCGCAGTCGTTATCGACAACGGACGTATTATTGCGGCGGGCTGCTATCTGCCGCTTACCAAGCAGGAAGATATCAACAAGAGCTTCGGAACACGGCACCGCGCGGCGCTCGGCATTGCGGAAGAAACCGATGCGGTGGTGCTTGTCGTATCCGAAGAATCGGGGGCAATCAGCCTTGCGTACGATTCAAAACTGTATTACGACCTTACGACGGATAATATTGAATCGGAATTGACCTATCTGCTTAAAGTCAAAGCAAAGACGCAAACTGCCGACAAATCCGAAGGAAGCGCTTCATGAACATAAAACAAATTCTACTTCGTCTTACCGAAAATTGGCCGGTTAAAATTATCTGTCTTGTATTTGCCGTTTTTCTGTCGGAGTTTTATCGCGGAAACCTTTTGGATAAGCGCTACCTCATCGTTCCGCTTACGGTTGTAAATAACGGCCCGCTCACACCTGCAGAGCAATATCCCACTAAGATAAAGGTTACGCTTTGGGGAGAAGCCATCGGAATCGGTTCTATCGGTGAAAATGATATTACGGCATCCATCGATATATCGGATTTTAAAACCGAAGGGACGTACCGGATTCCTATCGAAACTCGATTGCTTGGAACGGTAACGCCGCTCGGTAATATGGAAATCAGTACGGAACCGGCAATCTTAACGTTAAGGCTGACAACAAGTATACGCAAGCAGGTTCCCGTTACGCTGTCTCTTAAAGGAATTCCTGCGGACGGATATGAAGTAACGGAAAGCTCTCTTGATCCGGCCGCTGTAGAAATAGAAGGCCCCGCCGAACCGGTAGAAAAAATCGATGAGCTTACTACGGAGCCTCTTTCGGTAGAAGGGCGTACAAACGGATTTTCGGGAACGGCGGACATTATCAATGACGATCCGCTGGTTTCGATTGTCGGCAAGGCGCAAGTGCAGTCTACCGTTAAAATAAGTGAAACGACTATTCAAAAGCAATTTGATAATATCCCCATTTATTTTGAAAAGTCGAATAAAGAATTGTCGATAACCGCCGACAAAAAAACAGGTAGTTTAGAAGTACAGGGGCCGAAGCGATTGCTGGAAACGTGGACTCCTCCTCAAAATATCTTGACGGTATCGTGCGAAACCGTTACCGAACCCGGTGTGTATACGCTGCCGGTTGTGCCGGTTCTCTCGGTGGAGTATTCTAAACTCAAGATAGTGCAGGTTAATCCTAAATCGGTACAGATCACGGCGGAATTGCCGGAAGCTGCGGAAAGGGATACGGTACATACATGGTCGTCGGGTTCGGAATAGATGCCGTTGATATAAGCCGTATACGGCGGTGGATGGAAAACGCAGGGCTGCTTGCCCGTTTCTTTCATCCTCAAGAGTTGGCGGAAACCAAGAGTAGGGGTTTAACCGCCGCATACTCTTTGGCAGCACGCTTTGCAGCAAAAGAGGCTTATGGGAAAGCGCTCGGTACCGGATTAAAAGGCATAACGCTCAAAAATATTCTCGTTACCAATAATCCCAATGGCAAACCGGAGCTGACGCTCTTAGGCGATGCAGCCGTGCCGTTCGAGCGTATACACGGTACCCATATTCACCTTTCACTAACCCACGAAAGCAATATGGCTATTGCCGGGGTTATATTAGAAAGTTAAAAGGAGATCCCGTAATATGAAACGTGAAGAAGATCTACAGAGCAAAAAAGAAGCCGCTATTTCTTATTATTCTAAGGATCAGATTGAATGTCCCGTATGCGGAGCAAAATTTAAACGGGAAGAAATGTATTCAGGCGGCGGCCGCGTTATTGCGGGCGATTTAACGGAAGAACTGCGCCGTTTATACGAACCGTCGGCAAAATACGGGGAGGTATATCCGCTCATTTACAGTATGACCGTTTGCCCGCAGTGTCTGTACACAGGCTTTACGCAGGATTTCCGAGTAATTGAAAGACCGATTGCCGAAAAACTGCTTGAAGCAATGAATGAGCGCTATAACGCAATAAAAAATCTTTTCGGGCATATCGATTTTAATACTGCAAGGACGCTTCATGCAGGAGCTGCCTCCTATTATCTCGCCTTACTCTGTTACGATCATTTTGATTCCAAGTATTCTCCGACTATTAAGCAGGCAATATGCGCACTCCGCGCTGCATGGCTTTTTTCAACACTTGGGGAAAAAGAGCCGGAGGAAAACTACACTTATATTTCCAAACTCTTTTATCAAAAAGCCCTGTTTTTGTATCGGCGTGCTCTTGAATTGGAAACAACCGGTAAAGAGATGATTGCCGGTTTAAAATCATTCGGACCCGATGTGGATAAAAACTACGGCTACGACGGCGTTATCTATTTGGGCGCTTTGCTTGAATACCGGTACGGTCAAAGGCAGGATGCCGAAACTCGGCTTAAGCGGCTGGGAATGCATAAAATTGCATTGGCAAAAATGTTCGGCCTCGGAAAATCCTCCAAAAGTAAGCCCGGCCCGATTTTGGAACATGCCCGCGCCCTCTATGATGCGTTGAAGGTTGAATTACACGAAACCGATGACGACTGATTCCGCTTCTTTCCGTCGGAATATCCTGCTTCGGATATCGTATGACGGCACACGGTTCCACGGATGGCAAAAGCAGCTGCAGCACGGGGAAGAATCTTTCCGCACCGTACAGGGGGAAGTCGAGCGGGCGCTGGCGTTGCTGCATAAGCATCCCGTCGAGCTTTTCGGTTCGGGGAGAACCGATGCGGGCGTCCATGCCTGCGGGCAGGCTGCTCATTTTTTTACCGATATAGCGCGGATTAAACCGGAAAGTTTTGTACCGGCGCTCAATTCCGCCCTGCCTAAGGATGTACGGATTATCGAGGCAGCTCACGTTTCCGATAACTTACACGCCCGCTTCAGCGCCCGCTCGCGTACATACCGGTATTTTATTCACTGCGGCAAAACCGCCTTTGCGCATCAATTACCCTATTGCTGGCATATACGGCGCGAACCGGATATTAACCTGCTTAACCGGATGGCGGGTGTTTTGTCGGGAGAATTGGATTGCACAACCTTTTCCGCCGCCGGAGACCAGAGTAAGAGTAAATCGCGCTATATCTATACGGCGCACTTTTTTACCGACCGTGATTTTCTGGTTTTTGAAATTTCGGCAAATGCCTTTTTGTGGCGTATGGTACGCTCCGTCACCGGAACCTTACTGCATTATGAACAGCAAAACGGCACAAAAGAAGATTTCGAGGCTGTGCTCCGCTCAAAAGACCGCCGGAATGCGGGAGAAACCGCCCCTCCGCAGGGGCTCTTTTTATGGTCGATCGACTATCCGCAGCAGTTACTTACGCCGTAATGGCCGTCTATTTTCAAATGCCCCGATAAAATACTTCCATTTTATATTATTTTACAGTATATTACAAAACATTGCAGTTAACATTTGAGGAGAAATTATATGAAAAAACCATTAGTACCTATTACATTGCTCTGCGGGTACTTAGGAGCAGGAAAAACAACATTGATGAATATGATCCTTGCGAACCAAAAGGGTTACAAGGTTGCGGTGATTGTCAACGATATCGGCGAAATCAACGTCGATGCAAGTTTGATAGAAAAAGACGCCAATATTACGGATAAAGGCAGTCTCGTACCGCTTACCAACGGCTGTATCTGCTGTACGCTCAAAACCGATCTGGTAATGCAGATTGAAAACCTCATCGCGTCGGGAAAGTACGACTATCTGTTGATTGAATCGAGCGGCGTATGTGAGCCGATGCCGATTGCGCAGGCCATCGAAACAATCGAAAACGGATACTTGGATAATGTCGTAAGCGTGGTCGATGCAAAACGGCTGGTAGATGAATTCGCTGATGGTGCGCAGCTTTTAAAAAAAGATATGGGCGAAGAAGATATCGAGTCGCTGCTCGTACAGCAGATTGAGTTTTGCTCCACCCTTATTATCAATAAAAAAGATTTGGTAACGGAAGATCAGATGAAAAAAGTGCGGGCGGTTGTCAATAAGCTTCAGCCCCATGTTAAAGTGATAGAAACAACGCGGTGTCAGGTGCCGTTAGAGGATTTACTTGCAACAAAGCGGTTCGATTTTGAGAAAGTCTTTGAAAGCGCGGGCTGGGTTGCCGAATTGGAAAAGCGTGCGGAAGAAGACGATGATGATGAGTGCGAACATGAGCACGGTGAGCATGACGAACACGATCATCATGACGAACATGAGCACCATGGACACGAACATCACGACCATGAACACCACGATCATGATGAGCATGAAGAACACGGTCATCATCACCATCATCATCACGAGCATAAGCATGAAGGCGCGGATGAAGATGAATACGGTATCGGCTCTTTTGTCTACTACCGCCGCCGCCCGTTTAACAGGGAAAAACTTGAAAAATACGCAGGAGTATGGCCGCGCAATATTATACGGTGTAAGGGCGTAGTTTGGTTTAGCGATGAACAGGATATGGCCTACGTCTTTGAAACCTCAGGGCGGCAGATTCAGGCAGGCGCTTCCGGCAGATGGCTCGCATCGGTTTCCAAGAGAGAGCAGGAAAAAGTTCTTGCCCAAGAACCTCGGATGAGGGAAGAATGGGACGAAAAAGTCGGCGACCGGATGATTAAACTCTGCATCATCGGGCAAAAGCTCGATAAACAAAAGATTTCTGCAGACTTGGACGCCCTGCTCGATTAAAATCAATCAACATCCCCCGCACGAATAAGGTGATATAAAATGGAAGAAGTAAAGGCAAGGCCTATCGGTCCGGCTGAAAACAAAATGGGGATCATGCCGATTATGAAGCTGATCCTCAATATGTCGCTACCGATGATGTTTTCTATGTTGATTATGGCGCTGTACAACATCGTCGACAGTATCTTTGTCGCAAAAATCAGCGAGGATGCGTTGACGGCCGTATCGCTTGCCTTTCCTATTCAGAACCTGATGATTTCGTTTGCCGTAGGTACGGGCGTCGGCGTCAATGCGCTGCTGTCAAAACGGCTCGGTCAGCACAATCAAGAGGATGTCAATAAAACCGCGATGAACGCCGTGTTTTTGGCGGCTTGTAATTTTATCGTCTTTTTTATTGCAGGACTGATACTGGTACGCCCGTACCTTGCTTCCCAAGGCGTTGAGGCGAATATCATTGCGTATGGGGAAGAGTATTTGAATATTGTGCTCAGTATGTCGTTTGCGCTCTTTTTCGGCATTACCTTTGACCGTCTGCTGCAATCGACGGGACTGACGCTGTATACGATGTATTCGCAGCTTTCCGGCGCGGTTTTCAACGTGATATTCGACCCGCTTTTGATATTCGGCATCGGACCGTTTCCTAAAATGGGTATACGCGGGGCGGCGCTTGCGACCGTACTCGGGCAAATTATCGGTCTTTGCGTCTCCGTTTTCTGCAATCTGACAAAAAACCGCGAAATTCAGTTTAAGCTCAAGAATATTGTACCCGAACCGCGTATCATTGCGGAAATCTATAAAGTCGGGGTGCCGTCTATTCTGCTCAGTTCGATCACCTCGGTTACCACCTACTTTCTCAATATCATCCTCAGCGCTTTCTCAAGTACCGCAATCGCGGTCTATGGTGTGTACTTTAAACTGAACAGCTTTATCTTTATGCCGGTGTTCGGACTGAATAACGGTATGGTACCGATTATCGCGTATAATTACGGAGCACAAAACAGAAAACGGATTACGGTTACGATACGGAACGGCCTCCTTCTTGCGATAGGGATCATGCTGTTCGGTATGGCGCTTTTTGAACTGTTCCCCGCGCAGCTGTTGGGATTGTTCGACGCCTCTCCGGCGATGCTCGCAATCGGTGTTCCTGCAATCCGCATCATTGCATGCAGCTTTATCGGCGCGGCGCTCGGCATCACCTTTTCTTCGGTGTTTCAAGCCTTCGGCAGCGCAGTATACAGCATGATTGCAACGTTTGTGCGCCAAATCGTAGCGCTTCTGCCGGCCGCATATCTGCTTTCGCTTACCGGCGATGTAAATGCCATCTGGTGGTCGTATCTCATCGCCGAAGTTGTCTCCATTATTGCCTGTCTCTTTTTTATGCACCGCATTTACAAAAAGAAGATAGCGCCCATGCCGATGAATTAGCAATTAAGAATTATGAATTATGAATTATGAATTAGAGATAGGAGTTGATATGCAGGAAATTATCGATTTACTGGAAAATGATGCGCGTCTCACCCCGCAGGATATTGCCGCAATGACGGGCAAGTCCGAAGATGAGGTGCGCGCTGTTATTAAAAAATTGGAAGATGACGGAATTATCTTAAAATATTCTGCGGTTATCAACCGTGAACGGCTTGCGAGCAGCGACACGGTATCTGCGATGATCGAAATTCAGGCCGCCCCTGCGCGGGAACACGGATTTGACCGTATTGCGGAGCGGATATACCGCTATCCTCAGGTAAAAACAGTTCAGCTGATGTCCGGCGGATACGATCTGCACGTACTTGTAGAAGGAAAAGACTTAAAAGAGGTTGCCTTTTTTGTGTCGGAAAAGCTTGCGTCGCTGGAGGGGGTTATCAGCACGCGGACTCATTTCGTGCTGAAGACCTATAAGGAAAGCGGAACGTATTATATCGATCCGAAAAAAGACCCCCGTGAAGAGATTACCGCATGATGGACAGAGCAGATAAATTTTCCAACCGGATTGTGAATATCGCTCCTTCCGGTATCCGCCGCTTTTTTGAACTTGCCGCCGGACAGGATGACATTATTTCGCTGGGGGTAGGGGAGCCGGATTTTGCGACACCGTGGGTAATGCGCGAAGAAGCGTGGTATCATCTCGAATGCGGGCACACCTCCTATACTTCAAACTGGGGACTTGAACTGCTTCGCAAAGCGGTTGCAAGCTATTTAAACCGCTATGGTATGACCTATTCGCCTAAAAACGAAATATTGATCACCTTCGGCGTTTCCGAAGCAATCGATATTGTGTTCCGGTCTATCTTGAATCCGGGAGACGAGGTTATCGTTGCGGAGCCGTGCTATGTTTCGTATCAACCCTTGGTGGCTCTCTGCGGGGCAAAACCGGTTGCACTGGACACCTCGGCGAATCGTTTTATTCCGACGGCGGCTGCCATCGAAACGCTTATTACGCCGAAAACCAAGGCGTTGATTCTCTGCAGTCCGAACAATCCCACCGGTACGATGATCCCTGCTGATGAAATGGAAAAGATCGCCGCCGTCGTTAAAAAGCATAAGATTTGGGTGCTCTCCGACGAGGTGTATTGCGAACTTCGGTATGAAGCGCCGCATGTGTCCATCGGTTCCTTTCCCGGAATGAAGGATTACTGTATTATCCTCAACGGGTTTTCAAAGTCCTTTGCGATGACCGGCTGGCGTATCGGGTTCATTGCCTGCCCGCAGGAACTGATGGCTCAAATTCATAAAATTCATCAATATGCGGCAATCTGCGCCCCGATTATGAGCCAATATGCGGCGCTGGAAGGATTGGAGCGCGGCTGGGACGAGGTTGAAAAAATGCGGGTATCTTACCGGCAGCGGCGCAACTTGATGATGAAAAGTTTGGATTCGATGAACCTGCCGTATATTACGCCCGACGGAGCCTTTTATCTGTTTGTCGATATCCGCCGTACCGGTTTAAGCTCGGAAGAATTTGCGGTTAAGCTGATTACCGACTACAAAGTTGCGGTTGTGCCCGGTCACGTATTCGGAAGCTGCGGCGAAGGCTTTGTCCGTTGCTGCTACGCTACCGACATAAGCAAGATACGGGTTGCGCTTGAGCGTATCGGTAAATTGTTGAAAGGCGAGCCACTGTAATGGAAAAGTTGAAAAATATAGAAATTATCGCAATGGATTTGGACGACACCCTTTTGCGGGATGATCTGACGATTTCAGATTACACGGTGTCGGTTTTACAGGCCTTGATGAAAAAGGGTGTACTGACATTGCTCGCTTCGGGGAGAAGTCCCCGCTCGGTGCATTCGTATGCGCAGCGGATCGGTTCGGATAAAACCGAAAGCTATATCCTGTGCAACAATGGAACACAGATATTGACCTCCGATATGAAGCTGGAAATTATCAGCCGCTGCCTCGGCGCCGATCTTGCGCTTGAGATTTACGATTATATAGAGTCGCAAAATCTTTCCTGTCATCTCTATTTTGACGATACCATTTATATCGTTAAACGGACGGTTTTTTCGGATAGGGACGCGCATCTGACAAAAATGAAGATTGTCGTGCCGAAGGACTATCGGGAAATTTTGCGCACCAAGCCGGTGTATAAGCTGCTCATCCCTGCGGAGCCGGATGTTATCGCTGCCGTCGAGCCTGAGTTTAGAAAGCGGTTCGGTACGCGGGCTGTCCTGTTTACCAGTAAGCCGTATTTTTTGGAAATTATTCCGTTGGATACCGGCAAGGGGGAATTCCTGCAAGAGCTGGCATGGCTGCTTGGCATCAGAGATAAGGCAGTGATGGCCTTCGGCGACAGCATGAATGACGAAACAATGATCCGCTATGCGGGATACGGCATCGCTATGAAAAACGGCCTCGACGCTATCAAAGATATTGCGTATGCAGTAACAGACTACACCAATAACGAAGACGGTATCGCTCACTTTTTAGAGAAGTACGTGCTGTAGAGTATAAGGATGCGGTACCTTCTTTCTGTGCGAAATTTTGGATAAAATTTCGCACATTTTTTCTAGCAGATGGGTAACCGCATCAGGAAAAATTGATAAACATCGCAGAATAATTGAGGTCGAGAGACCATTTGAACCAACGGTTCAACTCTGGTTGAACGGCCTCAATTATTCTGCGGGGATAACAAAAAAGCCTGATGCAGTTACCCGGATTTTTTTTATAGGTGTACAGTTGCAAAAATTCGGTATTCGTGATACCGTGTTATACAGCTATTAAAAAAGGTTATAAATACAGTAAACTATCATGGAACAAAACAATTTATTGACCGTTAAAAATTTGCACAC
The DNA here is from genome assembly GCF_000412995.1 of Treponema vincentii F0403. Lineage (NCBI taxonomy): Bacteria > Pseudomonadati > Spirochaetota > Spirochaetia > Treponematales > Treponemataceae > Treponema > Treponema vincentii. The sequence goes on from NZ_KE332512.1 coordinate 380,616, forward strand.
GGCTTTCCGTATCGACGGCAACTACTATGATGCCGTTGATGGGGTATCGTTTGACGTTCATCCCAACGAGATGCTTGCTATTGTTGGGGAATCCGGCTGTGGAAAAAGCACTATCGCAATGTCCGTTATGGGACTGCACGATATGCGTTTTACCCGGGTTTCGGGCGAAATCCTCCTGAACGGCAGGGATTTGCTGACACTACCCGAAGACGAGATGAACAAAATCCGCGGAAAGGATATCGGATTTATCTTTCAGGATCCACTTGCTTCACTTAATCCGTTGCAGCGGGTAGGGAAGCAGATTGAAGAAGCCCTGCTGTACCACACCAGCCTCAACGAAAAAGAGCGACAGGAGCGGGTTTTACAGCTTTTAAATGATGTCGGTATTCAGAACCCCAAGCGGACGGCGCAGCGGTTCCCGCATGAGCTTTCCGGCGGAATGAGGCAGCGGGTACTTATCGCAACTGCACTGTCTTGTAATCCGTCGCTTATCATTGCCGATGAGCCGACAACCGCGCTCGACGTAACAATCCAAGCGCAGATTCTCGATCTCATCAAAGACCTGCAGGAAGAACATAAGGCGGGTATCATCCTTATCACCCATGACCTCGGCGTCGTCGCACAGGTTGCCGACCGTGTCGCGGTTATGTATGCGGGGCAGATCGTCGAACTGACTACTGTGCAGGAATTGTTTACTCATCCCTTGCACCCGTATACCCGTTCTTTGCTTAAATCGATTCCGCAGGCGGATAAAGACGATGATATGCTGCACGTTATTAAAGGTATGGTGCCGTCGCTTAAAAAACTCAAGCATACGGGCTGTCGGTTTGCCGACCGTATACCGTGGATTCCGGCTGAGGAACACGAAGAGTCTCCGGTCTTGCACGAAGTAAGTCCCGGACATTTTGTCCGCTGCTCCTGCTGGAAAAATTTCCGGTTCGAGGGTGAGGTTTAGAGGAGGCGGATATGGCATTATTGGAAGTAAAAGATTTAAAAGTACATTTCCCTATCCGCGGCGGCTTTTTTAACACGATACAGGATCACGTACGAGCGGTAGACGGTGTTTCTTTTCAAATTGAAGAAGGAAAAACCTACGGTCTTATCGGGGAGTCCGGTTCCGGAAAAACCACCATCGGTAAAGCGATTGTCGGATTGGAACAGCCTACCGGCGGAGAAATCCGCTACGAAGGAAGTCTTGTAAATACCAAGGCACAGCGGAAAAAGATTAAATATAACGAAAACGTCCAAATGGTGTTTCAAGACGTCATGTCGAGCCTCGACCCTAAAAAACGTATCCGCGACATCATCGCAGAACCCATTAGGAATTTTGAACGGCTTTCAAAGCATGAAGAATTAAAAAAAATACTTTCGCTCTTGCAGATTGTCGGGATACCGCCCGACGGTTTATATAAGTACCCGTATGAGTTTTCGGGTGGGCAGCGGCAGCGTATCGGTGTTGCGCGTTCAATTGCCGTTAATCCGCGACTCATTGTGGCGGACGAACCGGTTTCCGCGCTTGACCTTTCGGTGCAGGCGCAAATTCTCAACTTTCTTAAAGAAATTCAGCGCGAATTTATGTTGAGCTATCTGTTTATTTCGCACGACTTAGGCGTTGTCAAACATATGTGCGATTACATCTACATTATGTACCGCGGCCGATTCGTAGAAGCGGGAACGCGGGAAGATATTTACCGTAACCCGATGCATATTTACACCAAGCGGCTTATCGCAGCTATCCCTGAAATGAATGTCGAAATACGCGAAGAATATAAAAAACGCCGTGCCGAAATTGAAGAAATATACAAGCGTGAATCGGAGCGTTACTTTAGTCCCGAAGGGCGAGTGTACGATTTAAAGAAAATAAGCGACACTCATTACGCTGCATTGAAGGATTAGGGGGAAGAGTATGTGGAAGACGATAGTACGCCGTATCCTTATTATGATACCGCAGCTGTTTGTATTGAGTGTTTTGGTGTTCTTAATCGGAAAAATGATGCCCGGTGATCCCTTTACCGGCCTGATAAATAATCCGAATGTCGATGCGAGCCGTATTGAAGAACTACGGGAAAAAGCAGGTTTAAACGATCCGTGGCCGGTTCAGTATAAGAATTGGATGGGGCGTATTCTGCTGCACGGTGATTTCGGTGTCTCTTATACGTATAAAATTCCGGTAAAAGATAAAATTCTATTACCGGCGCAAAACACCCTGTGGCTTTCGCTTTTAACCGTTATTTTGACGTATGCAATTGCCGTACCTCTTGGTATCCGCGCAGGGCGTTATAACGGATCGAAATTCGATAAGGCGGTGTTGGTTTATAACTTTATCACGTATGCAATTCCGACGTTTATCCTTGCACTTTTGAGTCTTTTATTATTCGGCTATCGGCTCAAAATTTTTCCGACGTCGGGTTTTGTCGGGCTGGATGCGATGGGACACAGGGGGCGCTTTATCCTAAGCCGTCTGTATCATATGCTGCTTCCTGCAATTACGGCGGCGGTACTGCGTACAACAAGTATCGTGCAATATCTTCGCAACGAGATTATCGATGCAAAAAGTCAAGATTACGTTAAAACGGCGCGGAGCAAGGGCGTACCGATCGACAAGGTGTATACGCATCATATTTTCCGAAATTCCTTATTGCCGATAGCGGCTTTCTTCGGCTTTACGGTAACGGGCTTGCTTGCCGGTTCAATATTCGTCGAAACGATTTTTATGTATCAAGGAATGGGCATGTTGTTCATCGAATCGATTATGTCACGCGATTATTCGGTTATCAATGCACTCACCTTATTGTACGGAACGCTGGCTCTGTTCGGTAGCTTGATTTCCGACATTATTATGATAATCGTCGATCCGCGGATCAGAATTGAATAAAATCATCAACTGATGTATCTCCTTGTACATCAGTTGATTTTGAGAGGGTATTATGGAAAAAACGGCATTTGATATTGATAGTATAGACGAAGCGACATTGAAAGAAATGACTTCCGTGCCGTCGTTTTGGAAGATCGTAAAGACGGAATTTAAACATGATAAAGCCGCAATCCTTGCACTCGGCATATTGGTTATTATTTTTGCAGTGATTATCATCGGCGGTTTTGTACTGGATACGGAAACGGTTATGAAGGTAAGCTTACGGGATAAGTTTTCGGTGCCCGGTAAAAAGTTTCTGCTCGGAGCAGATCTTGGTGGTCGGCCGATTTTGCCTCAGCTGATTATCGGAGCGCGTAATTCCATCCTTATTGCATTCAGCGTAACCATTATTACCGAAATCGTTGGCGTCTTTTTCGGCCTGATTACCGGTTTTTACGGGGGAAGGGTCGACAATGTCATCATGCGTATCTGCGACTTTATTATGATTTTGCCGGTCGTTATGCTGATTATCGTATTTGTAACGATTGTTCCCTCTTATAATATTTGGACGTTTATCTGTATAATGTCCTTTTTTTATTGGGTGCATATTACCCGGCTTGTACGCAGTAAGGCCTTGTCCGAAAACCGCCGCGATTATGTGAATGCATCGCGCATTATGGGAACAAGTGACTTTAAAATTATGTACGGCGGCATTTTGCCGAATATCGCTTCGATTATTATCGTTGACTTTACGCTCGGTATGGCAGGTAATATCGGTATCGAAACGGGAATGAGCTTTTTAGGCTTCGGTCTCCCGCCGACATCGCCGTCGCTTGGTACGCTGATTGGCTATGCGCGCGATCCGGGAACTATTTCCGGTAAGCTGTGGGTATGGCTGCCTGCATCTATTCTTATTATGGTGTTAATGCTGTGTATTAACTACGTCGGACAAACGATAAAACGCGCCTCCGATGCAAAGCAGCGTTATAAATAAGGTGAATTCAAGTGCTTAAAAATGGCATTGGCTTGAGTTGAACGAGGAGGAACAAATGTCAAAAGGTTTAAAAATTACTGCGTTTTTATGCGCGGTAATGATGGTACTTGCAAGCTGCGGCGGTAAGACGGAACAAACGCAAACTGCACAAAGCGGCGAGAGGAAGGAAGCAAATAAAGAATTAAAATTGTTGTTTCCACAAATGATCGAACGGGAAGGGGAAATACTTGCCGGCGGTACTCTGGTCTGCGGTCTTGTCGGTGATACACCGTGGAAAGGAATATTCAATACGTTCTTATATGAAGATAATCCGACGTATGAGGCAATGCTGCCGATGTTGGCTAACTTCATGGTTGATGGTCCCAATCACGAAATCAGAAACGGCGGATATTGTGATATGACATTCGACCGTGAAAAGAAAACAGCTACCTATCATATTAATCCGGGGCTCACATGGTCGGACGGCGTACCGGTAACTGCTGAAGATATTATTTTCTGTTATGAGTGTATCGGACATCCCGATTATACCGGTGTTCGTTATGATAGCCGTTATGCGAATGTTGTCGGTATGGTTGACTACCATGAAGGTAAGGCTAAAAATATTTCCGGTGTTAAAAAAATAGACGATAAAACGGTAGAAGTAACTTTTATAGAGTATGAACCCGGTATCTTATGGGGTTCAGGCCTTACCTATAATGCGGAACCGTATCATTACCTTAAAGATATTCCATTGACGGAAATGGCTTCTCATGACCGTGTACGGAAAACACCGCTTTCCTGCGGTCCCTTTGTGATCAATTCTATGGTAGAAGGTGATATTATCGAGTATGTACCTAATCCTTATTGGTATGGCAAAAAAATCGCACTCGATAAGCTGATTATGAAACGGATTGCGCCGACATCTCTTGCCGCAGCTTTGAAAGCCGGTGAAGTGGATATTGTCGATTATTTTAGAGCTGATTTATATGACCAATTTGTTGTGCTTGATGACGAAGGAAGAACGGTATTTGACGAAAACGGAAAGCCGAAGTTGAAGGTTGATAATCTTGATTTCATCTGTAATGTAGATAATGCCTATGGGTATTTAGGCTTTAAGTTTGGTGTATGGAATAAAGAAAAAGGCGAATGCGAAATGTTCCCCGACGGCGGTAAATTTAAAGACAAGGCGTTGCGTCAGGCGCTCGGTTATGCGATGGATAACGATGGAATAAACGATATCTACTACCATGGCTTACGGTTTACTGCCAACTCCTTTATTACGCCGTATCACCCCGGATTTTACGATATAAACCGGAAAGGATACTCATACAATCCTGAAAAAGCGAAACAGTTGCTCGACGAAGCAGGCTATAAGGATGTTGACGGAGACGGCTATCGTGAAACGCCGGATGGAAAACCGCTCAAGATCAATTTCTTGTATATGAGCGGCAGCGATGTAGCAGCTCCGATTGCAAATTACTATATCCAAAACTGGAAAGATGTCGGATTAAATGTTGCGCTGAACGACGGTCGGCTGATCGAATTCAATGCCTTTTATGATAGACTGAGAAACGATGACCCTGCTGTGGAAATGTATATGGCTGCATGGGGTGTAGGTTCAAATCCCCGTCCAAACGGTCTTTACGGCAGAGATGCTCAATTTAACCGGCTCCGCTGGGTTAATGAGAAAAATGATGAACTGCTTGCTAAGATTTCTTCGGAAGATTTCTTTGACGAGGCATTCCGCGCTCAGGCTTATAAGGAATGGGACGAAAATATACTGGAAGAAGCTCCTGCAGTTCCAACCGCATATCGCATAAGACTTTGTGCTGTTAACAAGCGGGTTAAGAATTGGGATATACGGTTTGTTAAGGACTGGGACTGGTGCGATGCGGCGCTTGTTAGCGACAAACCTGCCGTCAATACAATGAAATAACGGTAAGCAGGTAAAATAACAATATGCGATAACACTGATCCGCCGGATAAAACGGGTCAGTGTTATCGTTGTTTAAAGTAAAAATAGCGGAGAGCTTATAGAAAAATTTTTGCCGGCTCTCTTAATAAATTAAAATGGTTATGAGGTTGTAGCGCATGATACGAAAACAACAAGAGTTTTGGGGGAAATTAGTTATTTTTACCGGTATTAGTTTGATCTTTGCATCATTCATGCTGGCATTAAGTCCCCGTTTTTCGTTTTTAGGACGCTTGATTTCTGCGAAAGATCTGACACTAATGGTAACACAGTACCGAATGCTTCCTAATTTCAGCTTCCTTACCCGTTTCGGTTTTGCCTTTGTTATCTTTGCTATTGCTTCCATTATGGTCTCTATGGCAACCGTCTTTTTATCCCATAAGGTACGGGAAGACGTTTATAGCGAAATGGAAACCGCTCTTTTTGCTTCCTTTATCAGTGGACTGCGCTTTTGCTATACGCGTGAAAACCTTATCGAAGCTATTCAGCGGGAACTTGAATATCAAGCGGATTGCTCCGTGTTACTCACCAATACCGACACGGATTTGGTTGTATACAACAGTGCTTCTGCATACGTTTCGGATCCGGATGTGTATGCAAAGTTAGCGCAGCGGTTTTCAACCGACTGGCTGGAACATTGGGGAGAAGGAATTTATTTATTGGATTCCGATATGCAGATGATATCCGATAGAAAAAAAGCGCGGGGAATTGTCGTTGCGTATAGTTCCGCACGTTTTTTTATTATCTGCCGGTACATCCGTGCTGTTGAACCGGAGATTTTTCCGCAGCTTTTTACGGAATTTAAAAACTATTTCGGCCGCGAAAGAACGCTTTCACAACTCCTTTATTATTCGGAGCTTGCACAGGAATGGCAGATGGTTGCCAATACTCAGCATGCATTCTTGCCGCAAAAAATACCTGCACTTGATAAGTTGGAAGTAGGTATTTATTTCCGTCCATTGGTAAACGTATCGGGCGACTATTATGATATTATTCCCATCGACGAAGATAAAACTCTTATTATTACGGGCGACGTTTCCGGAAAAGGACTTGCAGCTGCGCTCGTTATGGGTGTGGTAGTAAACACGATACGGATTATGGAAAATAAAGAAGACTTAGCCGGTCTGATACTTGCGGTAGACAGCGCTATTAAGCGCATGAATCTCCTCGATAAATACACCGTCGTGTTTTTAGGTCTCATCGATACTAAGGCGATGAAAATACGTTATGTAAACGCTTCGATGGAAGCGCCGATGATCTTTACCAGAGCTGCAGAAGGATACAAAGTTAAGCCGCTGGATTCAAATTGTTCCGTTATCGGAATTATCGATATCGATTCGGTAGCGGTTGCCGAAAAGCCTTTGTACCGTAACGATTTGTTGGTTATTACGACGGACGGTATTCCCGAAATAACCAATGAAGAAGGTGTAGAGCTCGGTGACAATGACGTATATGTTGAATCAATAAAGTCTTTTGCATCATCTGATGCATCGTCAGTAGCCGCAAAAATAGCCGATTTAGGATTGAATTATAGCGCAACGAAGACGTTCCGCGATGATACCACTATTTTAGCAGTCAAATTAAAGGAATAAGGTATGGGTTTAATTTTCTTTACGTATTTTTGCGTGATTTTGCTTCTTGTGGATTCATCGTATCTTTCGTTTCATCAATCGAACCGTATTAATGTTTTGTTAAATAAGATTACGGTACCGGCAACCCTTGTTGCACTTTGCATTGCACTATCTGTTCACTTGACCTTTTATGGAAAAACCACGATACAACCCATTGTATCAACATGTGCATTTTTCTTTATGGTGCTTGCTTCTTATCATATTCTTAATATGGCCTTTATTATCTCCGAACTGAAAGCATATCGAATATTGCAAAAGATTAATGCGGTGTTTCATCTTACCGGTATCGGAGTTATCATATTTTATGTAGGCAGATTCCAATGGGATCCGCTTAGAGGCTTTTACTTTGTACAACGCGATATTATGCCGGGGATGAGCGGTGTCAGGTTCTTCATGTATGTTTATATATTCTTGGTTCCTGTGTTATCAATCGTGATATGCTTTGTAAAAATGTTTTTTGTTAAAAGTAATATTCATCGGCAGCGTCTGCTTTTACACGGACTTTCCCTTGGACTCGGACTTGCAATATGGATTGCAGAATACCGTTATTTTCTGATATTTTCTTGGGTATTTTCATTTATACCGTTCGGTTATGCAGCTATGCTAGCCTTGGATAATATGGTATTTTCGCTGACACGTGTTTTTGATATTAAGCAAATCCTATTCGGCCTTATCAGGTTTATTGTTTTTACTGTTTTATTCGCTGCTGTAGCCGGTTTGACGACAGCGGGTATTATGCAGCTTTCCCATTCAGTCAGCATTTGGTTGGTATTAATTACAATTTCGTGTGTGGTTATTTTCTTTATAAGAAATTTTGTTGCCGGTAAACTTGGATACATATTCGGAAAAACAGCCGATTACGAAGCCGTATTGGATGCCGAACTGCAAACACTCGATTTCGGAAAGGGGCACGATGCTGTTTTGGAAGCTTTTCCGCGAATTATGAAGCAGCATGTCACTTGTAAGGGACTTGATATCCTTGTCAGCGATGAAAACATGAATTTGCAGACGGTCTATTCGGACTTTAACCATCATAATACGCTGAGTGCAAATCTTGCTTGTTTTGAATATTTGCTTAGTCAAAATACTATCGTCATTACAAAAACGGAATTAATTGCGAATTATCAGTATGAATCTATACGGGATGTACTGCTCGATATATTTGAAACAACGCAAACTGAAATTCTTATCAGTATGCGGGAAGGACAAAAGCTCATCGGTTGTATCCTGTTGGCTCCAAAGACGCATAGTGCGGAATATACTCCGTACGATATACGCGTATTGTCAAATATGTATTCATATTTCTTTTTGGTTATCTACTACCTTAGAAATATTTCCAAGCAGGATATTACCGCCACGATTGACCGTGAAGTTGAAATGTCAGATCAAGTTATCGGATCTATTCAGAATTATAAGGATACGCTTGAAGCACATCACTTTTCGATGGAGTCGATTGCATATTCGGCACATCAGCTTGGCGGCGATTTTATCGACTATATCACACTGAACGATAAACGGGCGATGTTCCTTATCGGTGATGTTTCGGGTAAGGGGTTAAGCGCCAGTATGTCGATGGTCATTTTAAAATCGATTATCCATACCTACCTACAGACGATTTCAGATTTTAAGGAGTTGGTAACAAAAGTAAATCGGTTTATAAAAGATAATCTGCCGCGCGGAACTTTCTTTGCGGGGCTTTTCGGTATTATAGATTTTCCTACCAATACTATTTACTACTTAAACTGCGGCATTCCGTTGATGTCGATGTATATCAGTTCATATAAGAATGCAATCGAAATTCAGGGAGAAGGCAGGGTTCTCGGTTTTGTAAAGAATATTGCTCCTTTCTTAAAGGTTCGGAAAATCACTTTGCATAAAGGAGATGTGATTGTCTTTACGACTGACGGTTTGCTGGAAGCAACAAACCTTAAAGGAGACCGGTTCGGCAGCGACCGAGTTGGCCATATCTTGCAAGAAAATAGCGATGCAAAAGCTTCTCAGATTGCAAGAACTATTTACAACAACCTTCTGGATTTTATTTTGCGTAAAATCGATGATGATGTTACCATATTGGTATTAAAGTATAATGAATAGGGCATCTCTAAAAATCTGACCGAGTTTTTAGAGGTTCCCGATAATATTAGAGGAGCATGATTTATGGACAATTTAGCAATTACGGAAAAAATGAACGATGCTTTTGTGTTATTAACGGTATCGGGTTCAATCAATTCCTATACCTATCATGAATTTGAAACAAAAGTGTACAACCTGATTAAGGAACGCTCAATTGTACTTGACGTATCCCGCGTTACAAACCTTTCCTCATCGGGATTGGGCATCTTAATGGCTGCTTCCGAAGATGGAGCTGAACTGGGTCATAAAATTTATATTATGAATCCGTCGGAGATTGTAAAGCTTGCAATTGCCTCAACAGGTTTTTCGGAAGTGTTTCCTATTATTCATTCGCTTGACGAAGTAAAATAGGCCGATACGGTATACGCGCGTGGATCATTTACAGGTGGAAGCCGACTTAAAAAATATCGGCTTTATTGAAGGTTTTATCTCTAACTCTAAAGATATTCCCGAGAATAGACGAGCGGCGGCACTTATTATCTCAACAGAAGTGTTTGATAATATTGCCGAGCACGCAAAATTTGCTGAAAATAGAGGTATTCAATTAAGCGTATCAAATATTTTTTTCCCGCGTCTTTGTTTTTCATATCGGAGCATGAATTTTGATAACCTTCTCCGCGCACTCAAAAGGACAAAACCTCATTTTGATCCGGATGCAAAGCGGTATCGCGGTTTCGGTTTGTTGATGACAAAAAATCTTGCCCGTAAGGTATGCTACCGACAAGATCCGTCCCGCTCCTGTATTATTGTTTACTTATAAAAGAATTGATTAAAAGAGTCGGTGTTATGAAAAAAGCGCTCTGTATAATGACGTGTATATTGTCATTTTTTTGTGTAACGGCTGCCGATGCAGCTATGGAAATGCAGCTGCGGGATTTCGTATATCCGGCGGCTATTCCGGCGGATATACGGCAGAACATCGGCAATAATGCGGTTTCTTTTTTAGCCGAATTAAAGCATCTTTTAGCGGCGGAAAGAGAAAACCTCTTGGTGCTGGTTGATAAGCGGCATCTTCTGCCGGATGGATACACACCGCAAAATCTCGTAACGCTGACTGCCGGCCGCGCCTATATGATTAACCGGAAAGATTTATCCCTTACAAAAACAGCGGAACAGGCGATGCAGGAAATGGCGCTTGCTGCAAAGCAGGACGGCGTTACCCTGCTTATCAGTTCTTCGTACCGTTCATACGCATATCAAAAAAATTTATTTGACCGGTATATGCGGGAGTCCGGCGAAAAGGAAGCGGAACGTTTTTCCGCCCGCGCAGGGACAAGTCAGCATCAACTTGGTACGGTTGTCGATTTCGGTTCCATCTCGGATGAATTTGCGCAAACACGCGCCGGCAAGTGGGTGCTGCACAACGCGTCAAAATACGGCTGGTCTCTTTCTTTTCCTAAAGGCTACGAAGCGGTAACCGGCTATGTTTGGGAGTCGTGGCATTACCGTTATATCGGTACGGAAGCTTGCGCCTTTCAGCAAAAATGGTTCGGCGACATTCAGCAATACATGCTTGAGTTTATCGACGCATGGAAAAAACAGACGAAATAATCTTAACAGGCAGAATAACCTTATGGAGGAAACAATGAAGAAATACGTTATAGTAGGCGGTGTGGCCGGAGGTGCAGGAGTTGCAGCCCGGTTGCGCAGATTGGACGAATCGGCGGAAATTACCGTCTTTGAGCGGGGAAAGCACATCAGTTTTGCAAACTGTGGCCTTCCGTATTATGCCGGTGGCGTTATCGAAAACCGTGATGCGCTTTTTGTAATGACCCCCGAAAAATTTAAGGCTTCGCTGAATGTTACTGCAAAAGTACAACATGAAGTAACGGCAATTAACCCTGCTGCAAAAACGGTAACGGTCAAGCGGTTGAATACGGGAGCGGAAGTTACCGAAAGTTACGATACGCTCATTTTAAGTCCCGGTGCATCTCCTATTAGGCCGCCGATTCCGGGAATTAACGACGATGCTATTTATACGCTGCGCTCGGTTGCCGATATCGATGCAATCAAGCAGCGGATAGATAATCCGGCGACAAAACGGGTGGCTGTAATCGGGGGCGGATTTATCGGTTTGGAAATGGCAGAAAATCTCCACCGCCGCGGGATAGCTGTGTCGATTATCGAAGCAGTCGATCAGGTTATGAATGTCATCGATTACGATATGGCGGCAATCGTGCAGGCGAATATCCGCAGCAAGGGTGTCGGTTTATACCTGAAAGACGGAGTAAAATCTTTTGAACGGCGTGGTACCGGATTGGCAGTGTGCTTGCAGTCGGGTACCGAGGTTGTATGCGATGCCGTCCTTCTTTCGATCGGCGTACGTCCCGACACCAAATTGGCGAAAGACGCCGGCATTGAACTTGCACCGAACGGGGCGATAAAGGTCAATGAATATTTTGAAACCTCGCAAAAAGATGTGTACGCAATCGGCGACGCCATTTCGTTTAAGAGTCCTCTGCTAAATACCGATGCGACCGTTCCGCTTGCCGGCCCCGCGAATAAGCAAGCCCGTATTTGTGCGGATAACATTGTGTACGGCAACAAAAAAGCATACTGCGGAACAATCGGCACCAGCATTGCGCGGATATTCGATTATACCGCAGCCGCTACAGGGTTGGGCGAAAAAGCTTTGGATAGGGCAGGGCTTCCTTACAAGCAGGTTGTAACCCATGCCGCCCATCACGCGAGCTATTATCCGCACGCTTCTATGATATCGATTAAAATTCTGTATAATCCGGAAAACGGCCGGTTATGGGGTGCACAGGCAGTCGGAATGGAAGGTGTTGACAAACGGATCGATGTCCTTGCCGCCTACATTAAAAAGAACGGCACCATTTCCGATTTGGCCGAATTTGAACAAGCGTATGCACCGCCGTTTGATTCTGCAAAGGATCCTATCAATATGCTCGGGTTTATTGCGGAAAACGACCGTGACGGTTTAACAACGGTTATTTCATGGCGGGATATACCCCGATATAAGGAACAGGGAGCATTCTTTCTTGATGCGCGTACTCCGGAGGAATTCGGCTGCGGGGCGATTCCGGGGGCAGTTAATATACCGCATACCTCGTTGCGTGCCCGATTGAATGAGGTGCCGAAAGACCGGCCGATCGTTATTAATTGCGGCATGGGCTTACGGGGGTATATTACGGAGCGGATTTTACGGCAGAACGGATACAAGAATACAGCAAATCTTTCAGGTGGTTTTATGACCTATAACACCGTTCATAGCGAACTGTCCCGTTTATCCTGATTGCTTGACGGTTTGACCAAAAAAGCTTTTATCTATAAGATAGCGCCATGAAAATAATTTATCGATATGTATTGTTATGTTTTATCATAATAAGCATCGCAGCGGGATGTACTTCCGTCCCGTCTCCCGTAAAAGACGAACCTGTGCAATCCCAAGAGGTCGCGGTTCCCGCACCGGAGCCTGTTATAAAACAGGAACCGGTTGAACCAGCAGTTCCGGTAGAACCGGCTAAGCCCGAATCTTCGGCAAAAGCGGAAGAATCTCCTGTAGAGCCTGCTCCGGTGGTCAAGAAACAAGAACCGGTTGTTGAAGTTAAACCGGAACCGGCCGAAGAGAAAAATACCATCATTGCCGAGTTTGAAGGGGTTACGATTACGAAAGAAACCTACGATCAAACAAAGACGGAGATGGAAAAAATTGTTGAAAAGCTTAACCGCATTACGGCGACGAAGGACTATACTCAATGGAGAACTTTCTTATCGGAAGAGTATAAGGAGCAGTATTCTCAACCTCTTACGCTTAAAAAAGTTTCCGAAGCATTGCCGGTAAAAGGAATAAAGCTAAAATCTCTAAGAGATTACTTTACTTATGTTTTTGTTCCTTCCCGGCAGAATGTGCGGGTAGACGATATCAAGTTCGTTTCTCCGACGCGGGTTGATGTCATTATGCAGCAGGGAAATACTTCGCTGCTCGTTTACGGTTTGGAAAATATTGACGGCAGCTGGAAGCTGATTCCGCCTAAACTATAACAGAAGGTATACGATAATGCGTAAGAGTATTATTTCCGCGGTTTTTGCCGCATTAATTTGTGCGGGATGGATGATGGCTATTCCTGTTGGTCCTATCCCGATTGTACTTCAAAATGCGCTTGCCGTGCTTGCCGGTTTGCTGCAGGGACCGTTGTTCGGCGGTCTTTCGGTGCTGCTCTTTTTGATTGCCGGAGCTGCGGGGCTTCCCGTTTTTTCGGGCGGTAGCGGAGGTTTTGCCGTATTTGCAGGGCCGACAGGCGGTTTTTTAGTTGGCTACCTCGCGGCGGCGGTTGTCGGCGGCTTGATTATGAAGCTTTTCCGGCAAGAACAACGGCCGCTGCTTGCATGCGGTATCATTGCCGTAGCGGGGCTTTTGAGTTTCCTTTCCATCTATGTTTTCGGGCTTCTTTGGTTTAAGCATGCGCTTAATCTCAGCTGGACGCACACATTTATGAAGGGATTCGTACCTTTTATTCTGCCCGATCTGATTAAGCTGGTTGTTGTTGTGCCGATTACGCTTAAATTACAGCCGATTATACGGCGGTACACGGAATAACTGCGGAGCCGTGCTTTTTTAAGCCGATGCCGAAATCTAAGAACCGATGACGCCTCCTAATGAGCCCTCTGCATTGATTACGCTCACCGATGTGAGTAAATCGTTTGCCGGATCCGGACAACCGGTGTTGTCCGGTATCTCTTTTTCCGTATTTGACGGCGACTGTATTGTGGTATCGGGGCCGAACGGCTCGGGGAAGACGGTGCTGATGACGCTGATTGCCGGTTTGGAAGCTCCTTCCGCCGGTTCGATACTCCGCAAAGGAAAAGGCGCCGATGAGCTTCGTATCGGGCTGGTGTTCCAGGAAGCCGACGCCCAAATCCTCGGAGACACGGTCGAAGAGGATGCGCTTTTCGGGATACGGGACAGTAAGCTGCCTAAAGAGGTTATCTCGCAGCGGCTGGAAACAATCTTAAAGCAGCTTGGCCTATACGAAAAGCGCCGTTCGCCCGCACGCAGTTTATCGGGGGGCGAAAAGCGGCGGCTTGCAGTTGCCGGTATTTTGATGATGGAAGCGGACGTTATCATATTTGACGAACCTTTTGCAAACCTTGATTTTGCAGGCGTTGTGCAGGTTACGTCAATGATAGACCAGCTGAAGCACAGCGGAAAAACGGTTATGGTGCTTACCCATGAGCTGGAAAAAGTGCTTGCGCTTGCGAACCGGCTGCTTATCCTGCATAGGGGAAGCTTAGTGTATAATGGGGAACCGGAACCTGCGCTCTCCGGCGGCATTCTTGAACAATACGGTATACGGAATCCGCTCTGCTCTTACCGTGCCTTTGCAGATCTTGTATGGAAGGCCGATGACTGCCGATAAACAGAGTTTTCTATTCCAATATCATCCGAAAAACACTTGTATTCATCGTCTTCCTGCCGGAATAAAGTTTTGTGTATTATGTATTTCTTCCTTTGTTTTGTACGGTGCGTCTCCATTACCGGCTGCTGTGTATGCAATCTTCCTTGTTTTTGTCTGCATTGGAGCAAAGCTTTCATGGGTAACGGTAAAAAAGAATTGCCGATTTTTATGTATATACACGGTTTGTATCTTTTGTATCAAAATAATTGGTATGCCGTTAACGGCAGAAGTTTTAAAAGCAACGGCTGTAGAAACACTCACGTTTATGCAAAAACTTACGCTCATCTTATTTACCGCCTCGATCTTTTATGAAACAACCTCAAAGCTGGAATTTTTTATGCTCTGCGAAAAAATCGAACGCTTTTTTTGTAGAAAAAAATATACGGGCGCTTTTTCAACGCTGTTTACCATTACATTGATGTGCGTTCCCCGTGTATTTGAAGTTTGGGGACAGTTAAACTATGCTTATGATGCGCGTACCCATAGACGGCGCGATATTGTAAACGCTTATCGGCGTTTTACTTCCTTATTCCCCGCCCTTATCGAAAACCTTTTACGCTTTGCCGTTACCGTCGACAAAGCGTTAAAAAACAGAAGCTAATTTGTCAAAAAGCGTCTTATGAACTACTCGGAGCAGCCCTAGCTATAAATACGAAAATGCGGTACACTTAATTCAACCTTTTCTAATTGTACTGGAGAGTATATGAAAATACGAACATCGGTTAATTTATTTTTAATAGCGACGCTTATCATTGCCGTTTGCGGGGCTTTAGCTTTTAGCGTTATGCAATCAAAATCATATATAGAAAATAATTTTTACAAAACAGTGCCGTTTATGCTGAACGCGTCATGTTCCGAACTTCAAACAAATCTGGCAGTAGGATTGGCTCTTTCGCAGGATTTGGCGGAAGAACCGTATTTAATAGATTGGTTGGAAAATCATGAAAGAGATGATGAAAACGGTGCCAAAGTTACCGGCAAACTGGTCAAGCTTAGTAAAGGCGAACAGTTTTCTACTTGTTTTGCCGCTTCAAAATTAACCGGCAGTTACTATGTTGTTGATAATACTAAACATATTCGAAAAGACATGCTCACCGAAGACGGCGATCAGTGGTTCTTTACGATGATACAAAGTCCGCAGACATTGTTTTACAATGTAGACTATAATAAAACGCTTAATGAAACCAATTTTTGGTTTAATGTAAAGATATTCAATACAGCCGGCGAAGCGATCGGTTTCGCCGGCATGGCGGTTAATTTGCAAAAAGCTATCGCTGAGATAAATAAATCGCTGCCGAGTCCGCAATCTTGGATTGGGATTATAGATAATACGGATACAATATCGCTTTGCTCAAATGCCGATTTTACAAATAAAAAAATCGATAGCGTGATCGGTACTCTTTCTGATTTAACAGGATATAATAATCTTCAATATTATGATGATGCTTTGCTGGGTAGAGTTATTATCGCAAAAAAGCAGCTTGCAGGTTTGCCCTACTATACTATCATGGCAGTTCCCTTAAAAGATTTTATACCGCCTATTCTCCCCATTTTAGGCTATTCGCTTTTATGGACGGCCGTTTTGCTGGTCATCATGATCGTGATTAATCAATTTATGCTTCGCTATTTATTCGGGCGGTTTATTAAACTTCATGCTATTTTTACAAAGGTTGCCGAAGGAGATTTTACCGTTCAAGCTACGGTACATTCCGATGAACTCGGTTCCATCGCATTGTCGATAAACAATGCAATAGAAAAGATCCGCACTTCTTTTTCGGTTATTACCGACACGGCAAAAAATATGCAATCTGTCAGCCAAACGTTATCCTCACGGATGGTGGAATCTGCTGCAGCACTTAACGAAATAACAGGTAACATCGAAAGCGTAAAGGATAGGTTTGTTGTGCAGCATACCGAGGTTAATGAAACCGCCGCAAAGATCGATACTATTACACAAACTATTTCGAGCCTCGATTCTCATATCGATAATCAAGCCCAAAGTATTTCGGGCTCATCGCTTTCAATCGAAGAAATCGTAAAAAATATTCAGATTGTTCAGGAACGGGCCGAAAAGAATCTCCAGTCGATTAAAACGCTTGAAAAGACGACTCATACGGGTAAAGAGACCGTTGCGATGGTTGTTGACGTAACCAAAGTAGTAACGGAACAATCCGAAGGTCTGCTCGACGCTATTACGGTTATCCAGAATACTGCAAGTCAAACAAACCTTCTTGCGATGAATGCTGCAATCGAGGCTGCCCATGCGGGAGAGGCCGGAAAAGGGTTTGCAGTCGTAGCCGATGAAATACGGAAGCTGGCAGAAGAATCGGGTGCTCAGGGAACAAGTATCACCAAAGTTTTGGAAGAACTTAAACATAAAATTGAAAGTCTCAACGGTGCAGGACCTTTGGTTGCAGAACAATTTGAAAAAATCAGCGCTATGATGGATTTTATTTACCGGCAGGAAGACGGCATGATCCGTACTATGAAGGAACAAATGCAGGGCGGCGAAGAAGTCTTGAACGTTATTAATGGAATGAATGCAATAACGGCAAAGGTTAAAGAAGATTCAAATGAGATTCTAGCGGAAGCTTCGGATATTTCTACAGGCATTCAAAAACTTGCCGATTTGTCGCAAACTATTACACAAAGCATGGCGGAAATGGCAGCCGGTGTAGCGGAAGTGAATAAAGCAATGCAGGAAGTGAATACTATCGCGCTTAACAATCAGAAAAATGCCGCAAGCGTTACCGGCGAAATAGAAAAATTTAAGGTCTAACGATCCTGATATAGGATATCTCTAAATGCTTCAGGTTTTAAAGGTGCCGTTACAGATAGGAGCATAAATGGGAAGTTTTTTTGTAGCATTCAACGCGGTTATGCCGGTTGTTCTCTTAGTTGCCTTCGGTTATTTTCTAAAGCAACAGGGGTATTTCAGCAAGACAACGATTGCCCAACTAAATAAGCTATGCTTCGATTTACTGTTACCGATCGTAACTTTTAACAATATCAGAAAAACGAATTTAAATGAAGTTTTCGATTTACGTTTTGTTCTGTATGCAGCAGGAAGTATCTGTGCCGCAATCTTCCTGCTTATTATCATTGTCCCCCTTTTTGAAACGGAGCGAAAAAAACAAGGCGTTATTATACAGGGAATATTTAGAAGTAATTTTGTGATGCTCGGGATTCCGCTTTCTTCTTATATTGCAGGAGAAAATAGCGCCGTGTTGGCCTCGATGCTGATTATGGTTATTATTCCCATCTTTAATGCTTCCGCCGTTATTCTGCTTTCAATTTACGGAGGACAAACCGTCAATAAAAAGAAACTTATCATGGACGTATTAAAGAATCACATGATAATTGCCTCTATTTTAGGAATTCTTATGTCCTTGTTGCATCCGCCGGTTCCGCTTTTCTTGAATAAAGCGTTAACGGATGTCGGAAAAGTCGGCAGTGTATTTCCAATTATCGTACTTGGCGCAATGCTCGATTTTTCAAAGGTATCGGCAAACTTTAAAAATTTAATGATTACGATTGCCGGTAAGCTTATCGGTATGCCGCTGATTTTTATTCCGCTTGCCGTTTATCTCGGCTTTAAATCGAATGAAATCGTGGCACTGGTAGCTCTTTACGGTTCTCCCACTGCCGTTATTTCAGCAGTGATGGCCGAACAGCTCGGATGCGATCATGAACTCGCCGCCCAAGTTGTTATTTTCTCGACGGTAATATCGTGCGTTACTATTTTCGGTATTGTCTTCGTTCTTAGTTTTTTAAAGATCATATAAGATTTATAAACTTATTGTATGCCGGTCTTTTTTCTGGTATACTTTTCGGGTTATGAGTTGTATTGTATTTACCGGCGGAGGTACCGGGGGGCACATCTTTCCCGGCATTGCCGTTGCCGAGGTGTTAAAAAAAGAAACCGGCATATCGGTTATTTGGATAGGTTCCAATAACGGCACCGATCAATCCTATGTATGCAGTGCGGATATTCCTTTTTACGGAATACCGGCAGGAAAACTCCGCCGTTATTTCAGCTTTGAAAACCTTATCGATGTCTTTAAGATCATTGGCGGTTTTTTTGCTTCTTTGATTATCCTTTTACGGCTTAAACCCTGTTGCGTATTCTCTAAGGGTGGTTTTGTATCGGTTCCGCCGTGCGCTGCCGCACGGTGTTTAAAAATTCCGGTTGTTACGCATGAATGCGATTTTTCACCGGGACTCGCCACCAAAATCAATACGAAATTTGCCGCTCAAATTTTTGTTTCATACGCAAAAACAACCCATTTTTTTCCAAATGAGGTGCAGCAGAAAATTACCGTTACGGGGAATCCCGTCAGAATGCGCTTTTATGCGGCTGATGCGGACGCAGGAAAGACTTTTATTCAATATACCGGCGATAAACCTATTCTCTTTATACAGGGGGGAAGCCTCGGTGCGCTGCAAATTAACGTATTGGTGGAGCAAACGATTCTTTTCCTTGCCGAACATTTTTTTATCGTACACCAAACCGGTGCTCAGCACCGCGCACAGGGGGAACGGATTAAAAAACGGTTAAAGGAAGAACGGCCGGATCTCATTGACCGATATAAGCCCTTTCCTTTCATCGTTGAACAAATGCCTGACGTCCTTGCCGCATCCGATCTTGTGATGTCGCGTGCGGGAGCAAACACCATCTGGGAGGCGGCGGCAGCAGGGAAACCGATGCTTTTGTTACCGCTTGAAAAAGGTAGCAGCCGCGGTGATCAAATTGAAAATGCGGATTTTTTTACCGAGCAAGGCGCAGCTATTACGCTTTCGGCTAAAGATGCGACTCCTGCTGTACTTTGCAGTACATTAACCCGTCTTTTAGAACATCCTGAAGAGCTAAAAGCGATGGCCAAAGCATCGGCCTCTCTTGCCGGTGAAAAACCGGCCGTTAAAATTGCTCACCTTTTACAACAATGGATAACGGAATGAGTATCAATATACTTGATATGGTGTTATTGCTTATCGGCATTATTGTCATCATTAAGGTTACCGTTCGAGGCTTTATCGATGAGTTTTTTTCGATGGCGGCTTTTTTAGTTGCGATTGCTGTAGCTTTTTGGTTTTACCGTCCGCTTTCTTTGCATACAAAGGTAAACGGCCTCTCTCCTGCGGTGATGAAAATTATTGCCTTTTTCATGATTTTTATCGTAGTTTTTATTGCCGTTAAATTGCTGCAAATGCTGATTTCCGCTGTTTTTGATAATGAAATCTTCAATAGCCTCGACCATGCGCTGGGCTTTTTTTTAGGCTTATTTGAAGCATATATCGTCCTTATTATCCTTGTCGCTATTTTGCAGCTTCAGCCGTTTTTGGATCTCGATGCCCTTATCGCCCGCAGCATGATTGTACGGATACTGATTCCCCTTCCGGTAGACAGCGATAATATCTTGCAGATAATCAAAAGCGGCATATAGAGAGTGTATATGTTTGAAAATGTACTCGGACAACAGGTTATTCAATTACTCAGCGATGAAGTTGGGCGGGATAAAGTACCGCCGGCATTGCTCTTTGCAGGGCCGGAAGCGAGCGGTAAGCTCACCGCTGCACTGGAAACGGCACGGGTACTTTCATGTACCGAAGACGGCAGCTGGACATGCACCTGTTCGTCCTGTAAACGGCATAAAGATTTGTCGTCGAGCGATCTTCTGATACTCGGAACACGGGATGCCGTACTTGAAACAAAGGCAGCCGCCCATGCACTCTGTACTGCCAAAACGACGGCCGCACGGTATCTTTTTGTCCGCGCTGTACGCAAGCTTACCGCCCGTTTTGATTCCCGTCTCTGGGACACCGATGAATCGCGCTTTATTAAAGCAGCTCCGCTCCTTGCCGATATAGACGAATCACTGTCCGATCTTATCGAGCAATACGGTACCATAGAAGATATATCGGAAGAAGAAGCAACAAAGCTGGAAAAGCAAACGGCAAAAATTACCGATCTCTGTCAAAAATTGCAGGAAGACTGTATGTACGATACTCTGCCTGTTAATCAGGTACGAAAGGCATCCGCATGGGTACGGTTAATGCCTACCGGTAAAAAAAAGGTATTAATCATAGAGAATGCGGATAAAATGCAAGACTCCGCTCGAAATGCATTTTTAAAAATCTTGGAGGAACCTCCCGAATACGCGGTTTTTATTTTAACGACTACACGCCGCGCTGCCGTTATTTCCACTATTTTATCCCGCGTACGTACCTATCTCTTTACCGAACGGGAAGCCAAGCATCAGCAGGCTGTTATTGAACGGGTATTCCGCGATCAGTCTTTCTGCGCGGCATTACCTTCATCACAACCTCCCCGTATTGTTTCTTACTTGCAGAGTTTTTTACCGGTTGCGCCCGAACATTTTCGGGAAGCTGCTGCTGTCTTTTGGGAATATTGCTTGAGTAGGAGAGTGGGACAAAAAATACAATTTACCGCACTCATGCAAACTATTGCATCTTACCGTACCGAACATCCGGCTGCTTACGATCCTTCGATTACGGTTATATTAAAACTGCTTAATAACTGTAAACCGCGCCGGATATATGTACTTTTTTTAGAAGCGCTTCTTTCATTTTTACAAGAAAGCGTTCGCAGCGGTGCATGTACACCGCACGAATTAAAACAATACGCAGCAGTTTCTTCTTTTATTCACACGGCAATGCAGTCGGTCGATATTTTTAACAGCGCGCCCCAAGCAGCATTGGAAACGTTAAGCGAACAGATCGTTTTTTCCTAGGATAGGGCAGCTTTTAAAAAGCCGGTTAGCTTTTAGAGGCGTGCCGTACAAGTCAGTATTATAAACCGAAAGTGTTTGCCGGATTTACCCCTGCATAAAAATACAACGGGTGCTTATCTTCTTCAAAAACACCTTTTAACCGCTTAGCTTCTTCCACCAGTGCAGGAGCATCCTTAATTACTGTGGTCAGCGCGTTAAGGTTTGCAAGATTTTTATTGATAATCAACTCAGACTTTCGGGCAAGCCCCTGTAATCGGCATGCAAGATTTATGCCGTAACCGACATAATCCCGATATTTTAAGGCAGATGCTTCAGCGGAAATTTCATACTTGTATACCATTTCCATCACTAAAGCTCCGCCAAGACCCAATTCAGGATAGGGTTTAAAAAGCTCTTCACCGAGAAATTCGGTATACGTCTGAAATACCATAATTGCTTCACCTAATGTCGTCGGGGTTGTTTCATCCCAGATAACCAGAGCGCCATCTCCAAGAAGCTTATAGTATGAGCATCCGTATCCGAACTGATTTACACAGGATAAAAAATTCGATGTAAATGAGGTGATGAGTGAAAATACCGCCTTTTCATCATGTGAACAGAGAAAATTACTGAAACCGCGGACATCGACACATAGAATAAGAGCATGAGGCTTTACATCACCGACATATACGTTATCGAATATATCAACCGGCATTTTTTTTAATCCGGCAAGAGTTGAAGAATCCAACTCAACAGATCCGTTTGCAGCATTAGAAAATACCAAACTATTAAGTGATTCTGTATCCATCGACGTAGAATTTAACATATTTTATTTAAAAAGGCAAGGTAAAAATATCTTGAATATTTCCAGCATTCCCCTCATACTGGAAGGGAATCGGCCATTCTGAGATTTTTACTAATAATTTTTGCTAATACCTGAAGCCGTAAGGAGTAATGTATCTATGCGCAGCCGTCCGGCAGTTTTTATGTTTATGTTCCCTATCTTTTTTTCGTGGTGTGTTAGCGCCGCTTCTTTACCGACAGATGCTTCAACAGTGCAAGAGAGTTCTCCGGCGGCTAACACCCTGATTTCGGCCGAAAGCGCTTCCAATTCCTATACGCCTTCCCATACTCCGCCGCTAGTGCTCACCTTTGCAGGCGATTTGATGGCTCATACCGTGAATTTTAATATGAAGATGTATAATTTAATATACACTGATGTCGAAAAAATATTACATGATGATGATTTAAGTTTTGTAAATATCGAAACACCTGTATGCGATACACTGCCTCTTTCAACATATCCGAATTTTAATGTACATACGCCTTATTTACGTGCTGCCGTCCAAGCAGGTTTTGATGTGCTCGGCTTTGCAAACAATCATACCAATGATCACGGTACAACCGGTATTGACGGAACGCTTGCTGCAGTACGAACCGTACAAAAGGAACGGCTTGCTGCCGATGATGTTCTTCCTCCATTCCTCGCTTTTTCCGGTTTAAAAGACTCTGTAAATGAGCATATACAAGTAACGCCGCTTTTCTATAAAGGATGGAATATTCTTTTTTGTTCCGTTACCGAGATTTTAAATTCTTATGATGCATCAAAGGATCGGCTTTATTACAGCGCGCCGACAAAACAGGGCAGGGCAACACTTCTTTCGCTCATTAAAGAAGCACGGAGCAAATATCCTTGCGATTTATTTATACTGGGACTTCATCTTAATGAACCCGAGTATGTACGGACGGTTTCCGAATCTAAAAAAGCATGGTTTAAACAGCTCGGCGAAGCGGGAATTGACATTATATGGGCTCATCATCCCCATGTGATGCAGACATGGGAGACGATTACTGTCGAGCGGCCTTTACTTTTACCGGATACCGCGAGTGGCAGCGCCGTTGTTATTTCTGAGCAATGTAAGGTCTTTTGCATGTATTCTATGGGGAATTTTATTTCCGGACAGCGCTGGCATACCCGGTATGACGATCCCGCGTTTTATCGGGAATATACCGGCGATGCGGTGATGCTGCAGTTAACATATACGCGGAATAAAGCGGGCAGGGCGGACTTTTCGGTTTTACCGCTTCTTATAACGCAATACAATGAACCGGAATATCCGGTCGTTAAACGTTTTACGCAGGAGTGGATAGACACGCTCAGCGAAAAAGAAAAAAAATATTTTACAAAACGATTTGAGCTAATGAAGGAATATCTTCCAACGTTTCACGATCTCCTTTTTTGAAAATCCATTGTTTTACATTATCTGCTATACAATGAGTATGTCCCCTGCAATGAAGAATTGCATTCCGCCCGAACAAGGAGTATACTGTTGAATATAAGGGAGACTCTATGCAAAAAAAGAATATTTTAAAAAGGTATCTGGATGCCAGTCTCTTAAAGCGATGTATAAAATCGTCGGCGGGATTATGCAATATGCTCCGATCGGCGTATTTGTTTTAATTTCAATCGTATTTGCACAGCAGGGGCCGCAGGCAATCGGGCCTCTTTTAATGGTAACACTGTGCGCCTATCTCGGTTTTGTGGTGCAAACGGTGGCCGTGTATGGAGCTATTCTTGCCGCATCGAAAATTTCTCCGGTCGATTTTTTTAAAAAGATTCACGAGATTATGATTACCGCTTTTGTAACCCGTTCATCGTCGGGAACATTGCCGGTTACCATGCGGGTAGCGGAAGAAAATTTAGCGGTTCCGCGCAGTATTTCTTCGTTTACGCTGCCGCTCGGTGCGACAATTAATATGAACGGTACCGCCATCTATCTCGGTGTTTGTGCGATGTTTATCGGATACGCAATCGGTTCTCCGCTGACTATCGCGCAGCAAGTTACCGTTGTACTTACGGCAACATTGGCCGCGGTCGGCACTGCAGGCGTTCCGGGATCGGGTGCGATTATGCTGCTGATGGTACTCGATTCCTGCGGTTTAAAACTCACTGAAGGTTCTGCCGTAGCTGCTGCATACGCAATGATTCTCGGAATTGATGCGCTGCTTGACATGGGAAGAACGTGTATCAATGTAACGGGTGATGTTGTAGGTACGCTTATCGTTTCAAAACAGGAAGAAAAATATCAAGCGTCAAGCAAGACGGGGGCATAATCGCAGCTCAGATCAAGGAAACTGTCCAAAACCGGTTGGCAGGTACGCTTTTGCAGGATATGATATGCTCAATCATTTCCTTTTATTCGTTTCGTGTCTTAGAAACAAAGCGGGTACATTCGCTGATAAATTCAAGATTGACGGTAGCAACCGGCCCGTTACGCTGCTTTGCAACAATCAATTCGGTATCGGGGCTTTCGCGTTTTTCTCGATGTAGAAACATAACGACGTCGGCATCCTGTTCGATAGCGCCCGATTCCCGTAAGTTAGCCAGTGTCGGCGCCGTTCCTTCAGCATCACGCCCTACCTGTGATAGCGCTACGACGGGAATATTGAGCTCACGGGCGAGGCTTTTCAGCGACTGGGAAATTTCAGCAAAACGCTCATGGCGCGGGATGGTATTATTTTCCGATGCGATTAAACCGAGGTAGTCGATAAAGATAATTTTTACCCCTTCTTGCAAGCAGAGCTGCCGCGCCATCGCCCGTAAATCGAGCAGTTTCATATTCGGCATATCAACGATGTAAAGAGGTGCATCATAGAGTCTGCCCGCGGCGTCTTGCAGTTTTGCAAAATCGGCACTCTGTAAATTTCCGGAACGGATTTTTGAAGAAGACACCCGCGATTCCAGAGAGAAGAGCCGGTGTATCAGCTGCATGTTGGACATTTCAAGTGAAAAGAAAGCCGCCGGTATTTTTTTTGTTACTGAAATGTAGTCGGCAATGGTGAGGGCAAGCGCTGTCTTTCCGATCGAAGGACGGGCTCCGATAATAATGAGCTCCGAGTTTTGGAAACCGCTGGTAAGGCTGTCTAAAAATTCAAAGCCGGAAGGAATTCCGGAAAACTCATCACGGTGCTTTGCACGGGCTTCGATAATCTCAATCGCTTCAAGGATAAGATCTTTCGGAGTATGGAAAGTTGCCGATTGTCCCGCATCGGTTAAATCAAAGATATTTTTTTGCGCCTGCTCCAGCACGGAAGAGTATGCGACGGTTTGGTCAAAGACATCGGCATAAATTTGATGCGAAACTCTTAAGAGTGATCTGCGGATCGCAGCATCAAGCACAATTTTTGCATAATAAGCGACATTCGCGGTACTTGGAACGGCATCCGTGAGCGATGCAATATATGCTGTGCCTCCCACAGAATCGAGGAGACCTTCCTGTCGCAGATGCTCACTAATGACAAGGATATCGACATTCTGCCCTTTGTTGTAAAGATCGACAACCGCTTGAAAAATTTTTTGATGTGTGAGCGTATAAAAACTTTCTGCACGGATATATTGTAAAACCGTTCCGATAGCCTCTGAATCAAGTAAAACAGCCCCAAGTACCGCCACTTCCGCTTCCGTATTATTCGGAGGGATTTTATCCTTTAATGAAGATAGTTGTTTCATCATATCCGACATTTTATTTTCCTTGATGTACGTGCTTAAAAAATAAAAGAGAAGCCCTGCAATAGAACTTCTCTTTATGATTAGCTTTATAGGTGTACTCTCTGTTAGAATACAGGGCGGAACACTATTCCTGAGTTTCGGCAGGTTCTTCCGCTTTTGCTTCTTCTTGAGCTGTTTCAGCCTGACTGTCTTCCGCTGCTTCCGTCTTTGGCTCCGCATCCGCTCCTTCCTGACGGCGGCGAGAGCGTTTCTCGGGTTTTGCCTCGGAGGTTTTTTCAGCTTCCGGTTGTGCTTCTACTACGATTGGAAGTACTGCAACGGCAGCTTCATACAATTTGAGCGATGCATTATAGTGTCCTACGCTCTTAAAGGTAAGACCGGGAAGTTCGATGCGCTTGCGTTCGATTTCAAATCCGAGTTTCTGCAGCTCGTCGGAAATCGTCTGATTGGTAACCGCACCGTACAATTTTCCGTTAGGACCTGCCGGCATTACAATGGTAAGGGTCAAGGCTTCAAGCTGCTCTTTTAAACCGGCCGCATTTTGCCGTTTAACGGCTTTCCGCTGTTCTATTTCTTCCTTACGGCTTTCAAAATGGGCAAGGGTAAAAGAATTGCAGGGAACTGCTAAATTCCTCGGAAACAGATAGTTACGGGCATAGCCTTTGGCAACATCTTTAATATCGCCCTCTTCACCGAGGTGTTTGACATCTTCATTTAAAATTACTTTCATTTCAAGCTCCTTATAAAGGGGAATGGTTTAAAAGTCGGTTGTTTTTTCATCATTCCCATAATGTTAAAAAACGGAAGCCGCCCTGCATTCCAGGAGTTGGAAGCGGGCAGCAGGTAATTGGGAAGACCCCCTAAAAACTTCAAGTCCTTAGAGGCTTCTATTATGGTTGTTAGTCTACAACGTACGGAAGCAGAGCCAGTGCACGTGCCCGTTTAATTTCGAGAGCAAGCTTGCGCTGATGCTTTGCACAGGTGCCGGTAATACGGCGCGGCAAAATCTTTCCGCGTTCGGTAATAAAGCGGCGCAAAGAATCCGGATCTTTATAATCGATCTTTGCCTTCTGAGAGCAGAAACGGCAAACTTTTTTGCGGAAAAACATTTTTCCTTTTTTATTATTTCCTTGCCGTTCTTCTCCTCCTTCCCGAGGATTTTCTTGTGTATTTACATCTACTTCAACAGTATTCAATGCTTCATCTGCCATGTTCGGTCTCCTTAAAATGGAATATTGTCATAATTGGCATTATCAAAGTCGGATTCGTATCCGTCATTAGGCGGCGGTGTATTTTGCCGCGCTTGATATGCCGAAGGAGCGTTTGATCGCTGATACGTTCCCTGATTGCCGTTATTCATCTGCTGGCCGCTTCCGGAACCGCCGCCTAAAAGCTGAAGATTATTCGCGATAATTTCTACTTTACTGCGGGATTGTCCGTCTTGCTCCCATCGATTTTGCCGAAGTTCTCCCTCAACAGCGACCTGTTTTCCTTTTACAAGGTACTGATTGAGCGCTTCTCCCTGTCTGCCCCAAAGCACGATATCAAAGTAGTTTGCTTCTTCAACCCACTCTTCACCATTTTTACGCCGCCGGTTGATTGCAATCGAAAATCTGCATACGGCAGCGCCACCTTGGGTATATTTTAATTCCGCATCGCGGGTAAGCCTGCCGACAAGTACGACATGGTTTATATCTGCCATCAATATTCTCCTGAATTATTCATCAACTTTGATAAATAAAAAGGTTAAAAGATTTTGATTCAATTTAAATTTATGATCTAGTTCAATAATCTTATCCGGTTCGGCATGGATATTGAATAACACATAGCGACCCTTCGTCCTTTTTTTGATTTCATACGTTAACTCGCGGTCTCCGAACGGATCTTCGGAATCAATTTGAACGCTGAAGTCTCCTAAAACGGATCGGACGTCTTCAATGCCCGGCTTGAACTGCGCTTCCTCAATGGGAAAGACAGTCATCAATTCATACTTTCTCATGTGCCCTCCTGATGGCCATTAGTCCCGCATTTGCTGCGGGATGGAGTATTTATCGGCTTTTATCCCGATATATCGTTTACTGCCTTTTATATAATAAACATGAATAAAACCATGTATAAAAGGGGTAAACAGACGTTTCAGCATACTATAAAAAGCTTTGCTTAGTCAATGCCGTTTAAGTTCAGTTATTTAAGTTCAGTCTTGCTTGCGTATTTCCTTAATCCTGTCCCAATAAAAATCGAGCTCATCCGCTTTAAGGAGCGGTTCCTGCGGCGGCCGCTTAAGGCTGTTATGCCGCGTTATTTCTTCCTGTAAATTTGAAATCGGAGAGCGGGTTAAAAACGGTTCGCCGAAAGCAAAAGCCCCGTCCCTTTCATCGTAATATAAAGGAAGCGCCTGAATTTTCGGGTATGTTTGGTGAGGATAGACATCGCCCACAGCATGGGTTCCCGGTCCGC
Source organism: Treponema vincentii F0403 (assembly GCF_000412995.1). NCBI lineage: Bacteria > Pseudomonadati > Spirochaetota > Spirochaetia > Treponematales > Treponemataceae > Treponema > Treponema vincentii. Next base: position 409,297 of record NZ_KE332512.1, read on the forward strand.
CGCCTTGCGGTGTCAGCGTCAGCCGCTGCACACCGTCCACACTGTCTATCGATACGGTTCCTTTTTCGTAGTTTTTCAGTTTTGACCCGTTATCGGTAATGCAGCTGTATATTGCGTCATATTGCCGGATAAATTTCGGTACGCTTACGTGCGAACCGTCATCGCACACAAAACCGGCGCGTTTTTCTTTATATTCAAAGTCTCCCGTCCAATAGCGGAATCTGATATACTGCGTTCCGTGAAAGAAGAAGGCATCAAAAAAAACGGGGGCTTCCTGCTGATATATCAATATTCCGTTACGGAATCCTTGTTCAACCCAGAATCCCTCCAAGACGGTTGCCGATAAAGTCACCGCCGCCGGCTGCGGATTGGCGGATATCTCATCAATTCCGGGTTGAGTAGCATCTGTCTGCGTACCGGCTGTAAGGGCATGCGGAACTTTTTTGTAAAATGAGGTGAATAGTCTGTCGCCATGTACCCATACAGCAGCAGGCACCGGAGTTTTATATCCGGGATACCGGATACGCAGCGAATAAACATTTCCGGTGTTTTCTTGTTCCGCAGCAACGGGGTAAGTGCCCATATCGTCGTACACAAAGCGGTAATAGGTCTTTAAAACGATCCGCATCGTGTCTTCCGCAGTGCCGCCGGTTTTTCCGGTATCGGTATATTCGATAAAGCGTTCGGAATTTTCCCAGAGACCGGTCAACGGCTGAGCGGGGCAGGGGAGCGAAAAAAAGAGACACAAGAATAAAATGATGCAAAAATACTTGATATGTTTCACGGCTCTATGAGTATATCACATCATTGGTATTTTGTTTAGTAAATTTGAATTATAACCACAGCCGTGTAGGCATAACCGTAGTTCTCGTCTAGACATAACCGTGGTTATATAGTATATATTGGAGAAATTTAGTAAAGTTGCCGTACCGGACACGACAATTAAGGATTAATTGTGAAAATTAAAAGTATAACATTCATTCTTATACTCCTTGCACTGAGCCTTTATACTATGTCTTGTACAAAGGAAGAACGGTTGTATGCTTCACACGGTATTTACGATATTTCGAATATCGATAATGATACGGTATATACTCTAAAAGGCTCTTGGGGGTATGCAGAAAAAGAATTTGTTTCCGCGGTTATGCCGCTTGATGCATATATGCATTTTCAGCCGCTTGAATCTGCATGGACAAGCTATACTCCTCCTCAGCCGGTACAAGGATATGCCTCGTATGCGATAAAAATCCGCGGTTTTGAGCCTGAAAAAGTATATGCAATTCATTTTACGCGTACATCCTCGGCTTTTACCGTATTTTTGAATGGAGAATTATTCTATGCATCGGGAGTTCCCGGAAAAAAATTTGAAGAGGAGATTTTCGATTGGCATGCCGATACGGTTATCTTGCCGCTTGATCACGAAAACGAAGCAACTATTGTCATTCATTTATCGAATTTTCACGATAGGAATCCGGGGGTAGAAACGCCCTTTCTTTTCGGCCTATATACAACATTGCAAGCAAAAAAAGCGTTGGATAAACTTATTTCCTCCGGAATATTTTCTATTTTATTGAGTATGGCGACTTTCTTTATTTCTTTATTCCTATTTTACAGGAAAGAGACTACTGCCGGAATTTTCGGTTTTCTTTGTTACGGCTTCGCCGTCAGAACTCTTTGTTACAATGATTTTTTATTGAGAGATTTTTTTCCGGGTGTATCGACGGATATTATGTATAGGCTAGGATATTTAACTTTTCCGCTTTGTGCCGTCTTTACATTTCTCTTTATCCTTAATCTATTTATTAAAAAACCGTCAAAAATCTTTTATTTTTTGACTATTCCGCTCCTCTTATACGGTGTAATGACGCTTATTGCACCGATGCCGGTATTCGTCGGGATATTGCTGATTGTGCAGCTGTATATATTATGTCTCTCCGTTATTGCATTCGCAGTGGTAGCCCATGCATTAATTAAACGAAAACCGTTTGCATTGATGTTCTTAATTTCATTCTTATTTTTTATAAGTGCGGCAATATTTGACGCTTTAATTTCGAACGGTATCATCAACGCTCCGTTCATCTCTCATTTTGCGATATTAATGTTGATGATACCGATGGCGTTTATTGTAATCCGGCATTTTTCAGCAGCTTTTAAAACGCAGGAACAGATGATCGAGGTAATTGAAAAGACGAACATATCTTTTGAACGATTCTTTCCGAATGAATTTTTGCAATTTTTGGATAAGAAAAACGTTACGGATATTTCACTTGGTGATAACACTCATAAGAATATGTTTATTGCTTTTATTCATCTCGGTATTAATGCAAAGCTTTTGTCGAGTCAAGCACGTGAGGAGTTATTGATTTTATATAATACGGTCATTCAAGCCGCCAATCCTGTTATCAAAAAGCATGACGGGTTTATCGATAAATACCTAACAGACGGGCTTATGGTGCTGTTCTACGGCAGTGCCGAAAAAACCGTTGATTGTATTATTGAAATTACGCAGCTTATTAAAAAAATCAATCTCCATAGACAAGAGCAATCATTACCGCCAATTCATATTTCATCGGGAATTCATTATGGGAAACTGATGATGGGTACCATCGGAGAAACGGAACGGATGGATACTACCGTTATCTCCGATGTTGTCAATATTTCTTCCCGTATGCACAACTATGCAACTCAAAAAAATGTTAATGTCATTATCAGCGAAACCGTTAGGGAACAGCTTCCCGAAAGCTATTGGCGCACCCATGCCTGTTTTTATTACGGAAAAATACAATTTCACGGCAAAAAAAATTTAATAAATGTTTATGAGGTTGATTTACTATGAAAAAGATACTCTTAGGGGCTTTGCCTTTTTTCTGTATGTTAGTTATCATCACATTTATTAGTAAGGCAAAACCGATACAGCACCTTAAGGAGCATTCGGTAACTGTTCAGCATGGACTTTTAACATTGCCTGCGCATACCGATACCGATATATTCAGTATAAATGGCCAATGGCATTTTACTCCTAACCAATTCTACTATTTTAGTGATGCTACGCGGCCGTTATACGGACCGTTTCCCGGAAGGCTCAGCGAAACAGTGATGCAAACCGATTACGGTTATGCCTCGTACGGGTTGCGTATTGTCGGACTTAATCCCGACAAAGTATATGCCCTACAGTTGAACCATATTCTTTCCAGCTGCACAATCGTCATTAATGGCATTGATAGGGCGGGGCAGGGGCAGCCCGGCATATCAGCACAAACCGAAATACCGGGTAAAACAATCAGTATTGCTACGTTTAAACCGTTAAAAAACGGTACGGCCGATGTTATTATCAATATGTCGAATTTTCACAACCGTTATGGGGGAACCGATCAATCGATTACACTCGGTTCTGCAGAGATGTTAAATCAGTCGTTTGTATTCAATCTTTTATTTTATAATATTGCATGTACCGTATTGCTTCTATTCAGTATGTTTTTCATCGTATTGCATTTAAATTATAAAAAAATGCCCTATATATTATGGTTTGCATTTACTGCTATCACGATTAGTATCCGAATTAGCGTATTCTATCCGCATATTCTTGCGCATATCTGGCCGTCAATTCCATGGAAGTTATATTTTGTTTTACGCTATTCTTCAATGCCGCTTGCATCCTTATTTTTTACGGTATTTATTAAGAAGATGTTTAACATTCGGCATAAATATATTTATTGGGGCATTATTAGTATATGCCTTATATCAACTGCTGTTATCGCCTGTTTTTCAACGTCTTTTATATCCCGTTATTTATATATACAGCAAGCCATTATATTTATTGCAACTATCTATAACGCGATAATTATTATTCAGGCATTGCTTAAAAAACAGAGGGGCGCCGGATGGATTGCTGCCGTATTATCCATTTTGGCCGGTTTTGCACTATATGACACACTCGTAAGCCAATGGGTTATTTCAGGTAAACTGCTGTTACAAGAAGGCGCAATGGTCGCGATTATTATTGCAGTTATTATGAGTATTGACGGATATGCCACCTCCATATATGAAATTGAACGGCTTGTAGAAGAACAGAAGAAAATTCAAACAGCCTTGCGCCGTTTCTTCCCTAATCAATTATTACTTTTTCTTCAAAAAAACAGTATTACGGAAATACATACCGGTGATTCTTCGGAACTATCTATGACAGTTCTTTCAATTGATATTCGATCTTTTACCAGCATATCCGAACAGCTGACCCCTGACGAAGTTTTTGTACTGCTTAATAAATATTTTGCATTAGTAGCCCCTATTATTCGGAAATACGGCGGGGTAATTATGAAATTTTTAGGAGATGGTTTTACGGCGTTATTTTCCCAAAGTCCCGATAGAGTAGTAGCCTGTGGAATTGAAATTCAGAAAAGATTACAAGAAGAAAATATACAATTAAGAAATCTGTCTCCGATTAGAGCCGGCATCGGAATTGATACGGGGAAGATTCTTTTAGGGGTTATCGGGAATGATAGCCGGTTAGATAGTGTTGTTATTTCAAATACCTGTTACACCGCAGAGGAGCTGCAGGCTGCAACAAAGATATATTCCAACACAATCATTATTTCCGAGTCAATCCTCAAATTGCTCCAAGATCCGGGAGTTTTTCATATCCGCTGTGTGCAAGAGGCGGCGGTTATTGACGGACGAGAGCTCCCGGTTCTCTATGAAGTATACGATTGTGACATACCGGATACGCGAGAAAAAAAACAAAAGACAGCATCATATATTGAAAAAGCGTTGAAAAAAATCCAAGAAAAAAGCTATGCCAATGCAAAGACCTATATTGCAAAATCATTGGAAATATTTCCGGATGATCCGTTGGCCTTGCATTATCAAAAAGTTATACAAGAGGCAATATACAACCTTTGATCAATTCATCATGTACGCTCTGGGTATCTATCTTGGTTTGAAATAAATATATTCTAGTAGACAGAACTGTCATTATTAATAGTCTTTAACTATATATTATAGCACATATTATGGCAGCTTGTCTAGTATCGCTTCGATTGTGTCAATACTACTGTCTGGGGTTGAAGCACCGGCGGCAAGTCCGATAGTATGATAGCAGCAAATCTCCGATGGAATATCTGCGGCGGTTTCGGCAAGCCATGCCGGTTTACCGCTATCGACGGCAGTTTGTAAGAGACGGCGCGTATTAGCGGAATTACTGCCGCCGATAACGAGTATTGCATCCACTTCCTTAACAAGCTCAAGTAGCGCTTCCTGCCGTTCGTCGGTTGCGGAGCAAATAGTTTCCAGAACGGTAAGATGAGCGATCTTCTTATGAAGTATATCGGCTATTGCGCGGTATTCATCCCGTTTAATCGTTGTCTGAGCAATAAGAACGGTAGGAGCGCCGTCGTCCTGCAGAGTTTCCGCCTCGGCTGCCGTTTGAACGGTAATGCATTTACCGTTTGGAACTGACAACACATATCCTCTAATTCCAATCAATTCTCCGTGATTTTTATCGCCGGCAAGAATAACCGTATACCCTTTTTGTGAATATTGCGCTGCTTTGAATTGGCTTGCAATAACCTTTGGGCAAGTAGCATCGATGATGATAGCGCCGCAGTCTATAAGCTCTTGCCGTTTTTGAGGGGAAATACCGTGCGCCCGAATAATGATCGGCGATTGGGGTATTATCTGCGGTTTTAGCTCTTCATCGGGGTTTACGATATGCACCCCTTTTGCTTCTAAAAGCCGCATCGTTACCGGATTATGGATGAGCGGGCCGTAAGTATAAACGGTTTTATCGGGATAATCGGCAAGCGCACGATATACGGCATCCACCGCCCGCCGTACTCCCATGCAGTAACCGAGTACCTGTGCACGCTTTACGATATGCTGCCGTTGCTGCCCTTCAGAACGGCTCTTTTGTAAATGGCTACCTTGAGGAGCTATATCCCTGTTTTCTTCCATATCGGAAACAGTCGCACTAAAAGGTGCGGTATTCGACTTCGGTATATCGGCTGATTTCATGTTAATTAAAATCTTTGACGATTTCCGTTACAGCGGCAATAAGCTGTTCCAAATCACTCTTTTCCGTGCTATGCCCGATGGAAATGCGTATTGCATTTTGTGCAATTTCAGGGCTAACGGAAAGTGCCGCAAGTATCGGCCGATTTTTTTTCTTTGAAGAGCAAGCCGATCCGGCTGAAACAAAGATGCCGCGATCCGATAGGCATCGGGTCATAATTTCTGCCGGAACATTTTTAAAGCTTACTTGTATAATCCACGGAGAAAATGCACGGGGAGATGCTTCAGCTAAAGCCGGTGCTTCAGCCATGTCTGCCGATATTCTTGCGGTAGGGATAACCGAACATTCAGGGAGCCGATGCAAGGCTTCGATGAGAAAGCGCGATAACTCCCCTGCTCGCTCGAATTTTTGCTCAAAATCCGTGTATGTTTTTTCGAGACAGCGGGCAAGCGCACACGCCCCTGCAAGATTTTCCGTTCCGGGCCGAATATTATGCTCTTGTGAACCGCCGCGGATTCCTGAGCTAAAGGGCTGTTTTAAATATAAAAGCCCGATACCGCGCGGTCCGCCGATTTTATGCGCGCTCATCGAAGCGGAGTCTACATCTGCAAGTCCGAGCTCCGCTATCGGTAATTTTCCAATCGATTGCACCATATCGGCGTGAAAATGAACGGGTCTTTTTCCGGCAGTGTGAGCCTTTAACGCCCGTGCAATCTCCCGCACCGGCTGAACGGAGCCGACCTCATTGTTCACCCCCATAATTGCAACCAGCATGGTATCCGCCCGCAGCGTATGCAGCACTGCATCGGGAGTAATGCAGCCGTTCTTATCGGAAGGGGCGGTTAAAACCGCCCAGCCGCAGTGCTCCAATACGGCGGCTTGTTCCCGTACCGACGGGTGTTCGATAGTACTGATAACAAGGCTGCCTGCCGACGGGCGGGTTAACAATGAAAGAAGTACAAGGCTGTTGGATTCCGAAGCGCCGGAGGTAAAATAGAGCGTTTCGGGAGAAACACCGAGCACTGCGGCGCAACGGCTGCGGGCATTCTCAAGCATAGCCCGCGCATCTTTTCCGAAACGGTGCTGTGCCGAAGGATTTGCAAATACTGCTGTTGCCTCCCGGTATGCAGCTTCGATCTCATCGGCGTAAGGAATTGCCGATGCAGCCCAATCCAAGTAGATCATATCAGTACCTCCCGTATTGTAGAAATTTCGACTTCGCGTATCTGCGTTTTGAGTATATTTTCTTGAAGGATAAGCCGAATCACCCCTCCCCGATTCTTTTTATCCTTCTTCATGCGTGCAATAATTTCATCAGCAAAAGAACAAGTCTTAACATGTCTACTAAAGTAGACAGGGTTAGTACACCATCCGTAACGGTTAAGAATGGTTGTAAAGGAATTTGCATAATCGTTATCGGTAAGCTGTAATCGGAGCCCTACAGCCAAGGCGCGGGACATACCCCATGCGACGGCATCGCCGTGTGATACGGAAAAGCGGGTTAAACTTTCAAGGGCATGAGCAAAGGTATGGCCGAAATTCAAGAAAGCGCGCTCCCCCTGCTCGGTAAAGTCCCGCTCGACCACCCGCGCCTTGGCCTCCGCAGCACGGCGTATCAATTGCGAAATACAAGCGCTATCTCGAGCGATGATTTCATCATAATGCGTTGAAAACATCCGGTAGAGTTCGGAATCATAGAGCGCGCCTGTTTTCAATATTTCGGCAAGACCAGAGCGGTATTCGTTTTCGGGCAAGGAGCAGAGTACCGGAAAACAGAGTATAATCGATGAGGCGGCAAAGAAGGTACCGATAAGGTTTTTATAACCGGAAAGGTTAACTGCCGTTTTGCCTCCGATACTTGCATCTGCCATTGCGAGCACGGTTGTCGGCACCAGAATACAGTGTACGCCGCGCATATAGAGCGAGGCAGCAAGAGCCGTTATGTCGCAAACCATGCCGCCGCCGAATGCGATAAAACAGGCTTGCCGGTCAAGTTCGTATTCGGCGGCTTTTTCGGCAATGAGAGCCAGATTGTTCAAATTTTTTGATTCATCTCCTGCCGGCAATACTACCAACGGCACTTTATCGGAAAAATTTTCAGCCTGCCGTAAGAGCGGAAGTGTATGCTCGTCGCATACATACAATGCGTCTACCCTGCCCTTTTCCTCCGGAAATTGCGGGAGCCGAACGGTATTCGAGTACCATACATAAGTACTTCCATGAGGCGTAGAAAATGAAAACGATTGCGGTAACTGTATCATCTCATCTGTTTTACTCGGTATGCGCGGCTGTTGAAGCTGCATTCCGCAAGTTTTTTCTGTTCTTTATTTTAAAAAAAAGCAGTTTTTCCGTTTCATAATTTGAGTTTAAATCGGTTCGCCAATAAAAAAACATCCGGACACCGCGTATCAGCTGTTCAACGGTTTCCGATCCTTTTTTACAAATACCGTAAACGGGAATAACAATAAACCCCGGTACCTCATTGGCTTCTATTGTAAACTGTATCTTTCCTTCGGGGTCTTCAAGCTGTATCCATGAAACTTTATTGAAGACATCGGTTGTAATACTGCGTTCTTTTTTTTGATTTTCTTCGCAATCATACAGCGATAAAGAGGGCGTAATGGAATCGGTTTCTTCCAAAGCGATGTCGATTTCGACAACAAAGTATGCTGAAAGGTTAAAAGGACTATCGTTTTTTAATATATATTGAACCTGTGCCCCATCGGAAAAAAATGTATATTGTTTCCGCAGTGAAACCGGCTGATCAATACTGGTATCAAATAAACCGGAGGTTGATAGCTTCAGCTCCGAGCGGATAGTATTCACCTCAGTTTCTTGATATATATTATCGGAAAATACGGATGTCAGAGCTTCGAGGTTACCTTCTTTGAGATGCTGCAATGCTGCTTCCGGCAAGAGGTAGTCGATAAACATGCCTGAATGCTCGAACGGCATATCGGAATAATTTTTATAAGCAGAAAACACATCGCATTCAAAAATCTTTCCGCCGTGATGGTGCACATACATATTTAATGATGAACGTTGGGATAAAACTTCTTTAAGGCCATCCATATCGATGTCATATCGGGTAAGACCTTCGGTAAATATTCCCGGAAGCCGCGTTTGTTTTTCGGCAACGAGCAGGTTTTTATAGGCAATACGGCGCAATTCGTTATGATATTCGGGAATACACGGTTCAAGTGCAAAAAGTTCGGCATTTTGAGCCTTCCACAGCTCCTGTAAGGCATATTTTTTGCGCGCCTTATCTCCTTTCACACCGTTTGCCAGCATATTGACATACATCATTTTGGAATAGATTTTGAAGGCAACCCGCTGCATCGTAACTGCCCGTTTTGTCGCATGACCCGTTGGGGCATCGCAAAGAATTGTATTCGGAGCAATATACATGGGCGGATGCGGCTGCCGATGCTTCATCAGTTCAGCCGTATGGGTGAGCCGTATGACCGAATCCGGCTGACTGCATATATCGATAAACGAGGAAAACCAATTTGTCCCGTCTTTGTTTTTTTCAAGACATTTTATATATGTTTTAACCGGTAGGAAAAGAAGATACATGATTTCTCCCGTAGAAGGAGCTGTTGCCGCTAATTTTTCGTAAAATTCCTGCGGTGTACGGGTTATAAAATCGGGATCATCGGGAATATAGGGAAATACGGTGATTGTTTTGCCTTTATCTTCAACAACGGCAGGAGAAAAACCGGTGTGTAAACCGTGTTGTTCGCTCATGTCTGTAGGGAATAAACGATAATCGAGGAGACAATACTCCATACCGCACCGGATAAACGGGGTAATTAATGACGGCGTCCATGCAGAAGCGGTTAAAAAAAGCCCCCGGGGACGCTTTCCGAAATGGGTGCGGATGGCAGAAGTCATCATTTCAATTTGCCCGATAACGTCGGAAGCAGGTAAAAGCGATAAATAAGGCTGGTAATACCCTCCGCTGAGGAGCTCGATCTGCTTACGGGAAAGCATGTTATTTAACAATATTGAATATGCCTGACGCTTTCCTTTCTGCCACTCTAAAAAGCTGCCTGCTGCGAAAATAGTTAAAGGCAGTTTTTCTTCCGCCTGAATACCGGAAAAAAAGGCTTTATACAGCGATGCATTGTCATTTTTATCAATCTGCTGCAAATAAGAGATAGAAAGCTGTACGCAAAAGCATAAATGCATATTTTTTTTGGGGGTATTCACAAATCATCCTTAGTAAAACAATATTCATTGTATACTATTTTTGCCGATTATGGAAGTACAAACCTTTTCATCTTATCCGACCTCCGTGCTGTCAATCCCCGTGCTTGCCAATTTTCAATGTTTAAGTATAGTATTAGAAAATATATTGAAGATCCCCTTTATACCGTACTGATTTCAGGAGTGCACTATTCAAATGGACACGAAAAATACGGAGCTTTTACAGGCTGGCTTAGCCGCATTGCACATTGAAGATAACCATGGAAAACTGCAGGATATGCTATCGCGCTATATCCGCGAACTTGAGACGTTTAATGCCGTATTTAATTTGATAAAAGTGCAAAACACTCAAGAGCTGATTATCAAACATATCCTCGACAGCCTTGCGCCATGGGAATTTTTAGCGGAGTGGATCGATACTCATCAAGCCGAAGGCCGCTGCACCATTGCGGATATCGGCTCCGGAGCGGGGCTGCCGGGAATCCCGCTTGCATGTTTGTTTTTACTCAAAGATCCGAGTATTGAATTTACATTGATAGAGCGGATGCACAAACGATGCGCTGTTTTGGAAAACATTCAAGCAATGCTGGAACTAACCAATACAGCCATTTTAGAATCCGAAGTGGAAAAAGCTTCTGCCAATTATTTCGATATTGCCGTATTCCGTGCATTTCGGCCGCTTGATCGGACTATGCTTGCTGTCTTGCAAAAAAGGATCCGCAGCGCCGGTATTTTAGCGGCGTATAAGGGAAAACGCACCGCGATTGAGGAAGAGATGCAGGCGCTCGGAGAGTATAAACCGCCTTATCAAGTGATACCGGTAAATACCCCTTTTTATGATGCGGAACGGAACCTTGTTATAATTCAATTGTCATCATGTCCGTATTGTTAACATTATTACATTCGATAAAAGGGTGCGGTTGTAGTAGTCTACGATAAAAAACAGTATAATGCAGCAATGAAAAAGCCCCGTACACACCGAGAAGAAAAACTCGATATTTTATATGAAGACACATCCCTTATTGTAATCAATAAACCGTCCGGTTTGCTTTCCGTTCCGTATCCGGGCAGTAGCGCCCGAACTGCCGCCGATATACTTGAACGCATTATGCGGAGCAAAGGAGCATACTCGAAACACCACAGACCTTTTGCCGTACACCGGCTTGACCGCGACACTTCAGGCGTTATGCTGTTTGCCTTAAACGAACGCACAAAGGATGAATTCATGCGCTCATGGCACACACTTGTTACCGAGCGTATATACCGTGCGGTTGCCGAAAACCCGGCAGAAGGCGGGCTTGCCGATTCAGGCATTATCGACGCACCGCTTGCGTACAATGCCTACAACAGAGCCTTTGTGCCAACTGCCGAAAAACACGCGCACTTCGATACGGTCGCCGCGCGGACACGGTATAAGATAATCGAACGGGGGGCAGCTTATACGCTTTTTGAACTTTCGCTGGATACCGGTAAAAAAAATCAAATACGTGCACACCTCGCCGCAAACGGCTACCCGATAGCGGGAGACCCAATCGGGCATGCGCGTACCGACCCGTTCGGACGCCTTGCCCTCCATGCGCGTTCACTGGCATTTACCCATCCGGTTACACGGAAAGTCATGCGCTTTGAAGTCCCCGAACCGGAAGCATGGCTCGCATATATCCGTTTCAACCGGCGCTGAGTCGCATTGCATATTGAAATTTCTCCCCATTTTATGGCATACTACGCTCCGCCGCTATGAGGAGGAGTGTATGGAGTTTATACATCAAGAAAATAGAATTTATGCGGAAAATGATGCCGGAAAAGTTATTGCCGAAGTTACCTTTCCGCCGGAAAACAGCTCGACGGTCTGCCTCGATCATACCTTTGTCGACAATTCGCTGAGGGGGCAAGGGGTCGCCGGAAAACTCGTTAAAGAAGTCGTAGACTACGCCCAAAAGAACGGAAAGAAAATCCGACCTCAATGCTCGTATGCAGCCGATTGGTTCGATAAACATTCGGAATACGCCGATTTACTTGCACACTAATCAACCGACATCCTCTAAAAGCCGGACGAGTTTTTAGAAGATCTTCAATCGGTTATCCTTATCCCTCGCAAAGAGGAGGCGTTTGAGCCCTTATGAATGTTTTAGCTGAAAAATTTAAAGAAGTTATTTTTTCAGTTTTACCCATCGCCGTGTTAATTTGTATTTTGAACTTCCTCTTTGTGCGGGTTGATTATACTTTTTTTATCCAGTTCGTAATCGGCGTTGTTTTTATCTGTCTCGGACTTACGATATTTTTATTCGGCATAGACATCGGTATTACGCCGATCGGCGATGTGATGGGACAGTTCATCACCGCAAAAAATAAAATCTCGATAGTGATTATCGGAGCGCTGATACTCGGCTTTTTTATTTCGATTGCCGAACCCGATCTGCAAATCCTCGGCGCTCAAGTTATGCAAGTGACCAAGGGCGCAATTCCGCAAACGACGCTGATTGTCATCGTTTCAGTCGGAGTCGCGGTCTTTCTTGCCGTCGGGTTATTAACGATTGTCTATCATATTCCACAGCACAAGGTTTTTACCGTTTCTTACGGCTTGATACTACTCTGTTCGATTTTTTCGGTACGGGAAGGCATATCGATTGCCTTCGATTCTTCGGGCGCGACAACCGGCGCTATTACGGTACCCTTTGTACTTGCCATCGCCGCGGGTGTTTCCCGCATGAAGAAAAATTCCATCGCATCGGAAACCGATTCTTTCGGACTTGTCGGAATGGTGTCGGCAGGGGCAATCTTGAGCGTACTCGCAATCACCTTGATACGGCATCTACCGGCCTTTGACGAAGATTTCAGTATTTCGGAACCTGCAGCCGGTACATCGATTTTTACCGTCATATTCGACGCGCTTAGCCATGCGGCTTCGGAATCCGCCTTGTCGCTCTTACCGATTGCGGTTATCTTTTTACTCACCGATGTATTTTCTTTAAGGCTGAAAAAAAATACCTTGAGCGGAATTATTAAAGGCGTTGTGATTACTTTTGTCGGCCTCATGCTCTTTTTAGCGGGAGTAAAAACGGGATTTTTAGACCTCGGCTTTCTTATCGGGCATAAAATTGGAGAGATCGCCAATCAGCCGCTCATTTTGATTATCGGCGCCTTTATCGGGTGTGTGGTAATCCTTGCGGAACCGGCGGTGTATGTTTTAACCAAACAGATTGAAACCGTAAGCGCGGGCTATATTCCGAGAAAATTGGTGCTTATTTTCCTTGCGCTCGGTGTGAGTATTGCAACATTTCTTTCGATGCTGCGGATTGTCATTCCCGCATTTCAGTTATGGCATATCCTATTGCCGGGCTATATGATCGCCCTTGTGCTTTCGTGGATTGTACCGGAGCTTTTTGTCGGTATGGCATTCGATGCGGGAGGGGTTGCATCCGGTCCGATGACGGCGACCTTTGTACTCTCCTTTGCCCAAGGATTGGCGGCGGCAACACCGGGTGCAAACGTCCTTATCGACGGATTCGGTATTATCGCAGCGGTTGCGTTGGCGCCTGTCATCTCGCTACAAGTGCTGGGGCTTATTTTTTATTTAAAACAGAGAAAGAGGAATCTCTAAACATTGATCAGATTTTAGAGGGGCTTAAAGAAGGAAAGAGAACATGACCGCTTTTTCATTATTAACCATCTTAGTGCCGCATGGACAGGCGCGGAAAATTATTCACGAAGGCAGGGAACTCGGCCTTATCGGTGCCACCACACTGCTTGCCCAAGGCACGGTAAAGAGTAAGCTGCTCGATTTTCTCGGCATCAATCAAATCCAAAAAGAATTGATTTTGACTATGGGAGAACATCGCAAACTGACCGCGATTATGGAAGAACTGAACCGGCGGCATAAGGTAACCAGAAAAAATTTCGGCATTGCGTTTATCATTCCGATTACCTATTCGAACAAACATACAAACGGAGCAATGCTGCCGGAAACGCAAAAGGAGATACAAGCTATGAAGTCGGCGATTTTTACGATTGTAGATAGAGGAAGAGCTAATGATGTTGTTGACGCTACTATAGAAGCGGGTGCACGCGGCGGCACCATTCTCCACGCCCGCGGTTCGGGAGCAAATCAAACAAAACTGATTTTCGACATTGAAATTGAACCCGAAAAAGAAATTGTCTTAACGATTGTCGACCCTGAACAGGTTGAAACCGTCGTTGCCGCCATCCGCAGCCACAGCGATATTGAAAAGGACGGCCACGGCATCTTATTCGTGCTCCCCATCACCGAAGCCTACGGAATAAAATAAAAACAGTTATTTCATATTTATCAATGTCTAGATATTATGATAAAATTATGATATTATCCTGATAACGGAGGTTCGTATGATGCAAATTAGACCTGTTTCAGATCTGCGTAATAAATTTTCAGAAATAGAAAATATAGTTTCAGCAAACAGAAGTCCCGTATTCCTTACAAAAAATGGTTATGGCTCTATGGTTGTGATGAGTCTTGATTTGTACGAAAGCCTTACACATACTATTGAAAGCCAACTTAATGAAGCGGATACTCAAGCGGCATCAACAAATGCTCGTCTTTCGCATAAAGAAGTTTTTTCTCATATCCGTTCTCAAATAAAGATAAGCTGATTGATGGGCAAATATACTTTACGCTACCTTCCTCTAGCCAAGCAGGATTTGAGCGAAATTGTGAATTATATTCAGAATAATTTGGAAAATCCGATTGCAGCAGAAAATACTCTTTCAAAAATTGAAGCAGCTATTCTTGAACGGCTTGAATCTCCTGAATCTTTTGCCGTATGGCAATCAAAAAAACAACGCCCATATCCGTATAGAAAGATTAATGTAGGCAATTATACGGTTTGGTATGTGGTAATTGATCATATAATGGAAGTGAGACGAATTTTATATTCACGGCGGGATGAAGAGACTTTGATTTAAAAATAGCGACTTTACACCGATTGAGGAATGAAATGGACAAGGAACTAATTGATTTTTTAATAAAAGCTAAACAGAAAACATATATGAATGTTATTTCCATGGTGGGCTGATAAAGTAGAAACGGTCAACCTGAATTTATACCACACCTCCCATGGCTTCTACGCTGTCGATAATGCCGCCGCCGAGTACCCTACTCCCGCGGTAAAATACGGCGGCTTGCCCCCGTGCGACGGCGCGTTCCGGCTCGGTAAATACGATGCGCACGCGGTTGTCTCCGATCGGCTCGATACGGGCTTTTTTCAGCTGCTGCCGATACCGCGTCTTTACCTCCGCATAAAAAGGTTCGTTAGGTATTTTGGCGATCCAATTTACATCCCGTACAAAACAGGCGGCGGCGAAAAGCCCATTCTCCGGAGCGACCGTAACCGTATTATGCTCTGCAGATTTTTCCACCACATAGATAGGATAGCCGAACGGTAAGGCAAGTCCCCGCCGCTGCCCGATGGTATAACGGTGCAAGCCGCGGTGAGTTCCTACCTTGATGCCGTTCATATCGATAAAATCGCCTTGGGGAAAAGCATCGGGTGCAAAGGCCTCGATCACCGCCGTGTAGTCGCCGTCCGGCACAAAACAAATATCCTGACTATCGCTCTTATGCGCATTGACCAATCCGGCCTTTTCCGCAATGAGGCGCACTTCCGGCTTGGTAAGCTCTGCAAGCGGAAAAAGCGTCCTGCTCAGTTGCTCTTGACTCAGCAATGCCAAAAAGTAGCTTTGGTCTTTCTGCGCATCGACTCCCCGTTCCAGCACATACCGTCCGGACGGCTCCTGAAATACCTTTGCATAATGACCGGTCGCAACGGCATCGCATCCTTCCTGCAAAGCCCGCTCCAAAAGCAGCCCGAACTTGATTTGTTTGTTACAAATATAACACGGATTAGGAGTTTCTCCGTTGCGGTAGCTTTGAATAAAATAATCGATAATATGCGTTTGAAATTCCGCCCGAAAATCATACACACGGTGCGGGATACTGAGTATCCTTGCCGCCTGTGCCGCTTCGCCGATAATCCGCTCCGACTGCTCCTTCGCAACCGGATTTTTTTCGTTCAGCACGCGGAGCGTAACGCCGCATACTTCATGTCCCTGTTCCATGAGGAGCTTTGCGGCAACAGTAGAATCCACCCCACCGCTTAAACCTACTGCAATCTTCATGCCCACACTTCGCCTATCCTTCCGTACTTCACGAGTTCTTCCGCTTCTATTTTTTTACCGTGCTCCGCAATGACAGCGCCTTACCGTCCGTGAGTATAACCGCTTCCAGCTGTTTATAGGTATGTGCGGGAAATTGCACCGGTACGCTTAAAGCGCTGCCGATGTAAATAGCGTCAACCGTTTTGCTCTCTTTTTCTTCGGTATCGCGGTTCGACGCGGTAATACGGACGGTAAGCGGCAAGGTATAATCATCACGCTGCTCCGTAGCGCCGAACGAAATATTCACATAGAGATATTCCTGTTGAGTCAAGTATTCCAATTTAACCGGCACCCCCTGAATTTTTCCGGACTGCCGGTCGGTTTTTAATAGAAAAGACATAAAAGTAAGTGCAAAAACGGCGACAATGGCAAACAGCACGGAACGCGAAGACCGCGTCGCAGTCAAGCTTTTCAGCAGGCTGATCTTTTTTATATAATCGGGTTCATACATCTGCTGCACTGCTTCGGGCGCACGCTTTAAACGCTCGTTCCGGTCATAGCGGAGATACGACCCTCCTCCTTCACTCCATGAATCCGGTTGATCATTCATTTTTCGACACTCCGGTAATTTCGTTTGTCTTCCACCAGACGATCTCCGCCTGCGTATCTCCTGCAAGAAGCGCCGATAAAATACCGTCGGAAGAAAGATTGAAAGCGTTATACACCAGTTCTTCTGCAGAAACCGATAATACCCGCGTATATATCTTATTGGAATGTAAGTCGATTAATTCGAGCATATATCCGTCGGAGCGCGGGGTTGTTAAAAAGCACCAATTATTTGCGGTTACACCGAGCAATCCGTAAACTTTTTTAACATGGCGGACACCGGTAGAGGTGTCTTCCGTATCTTCATACGGTACAATGTCGATTGTCCGCTCATACCGCTGCTCTTCGATGTTAAACGTGTAGAGACAGCTTTTATCATAGCTGATCCCTGCGCTCACATTCGTCTCCGCATCGATATCTTCACGGTAATAATCGACTTTAATATACAGCTTCTTTGCGGTAAAATCGGGAACCGCTTTATCAAGGCTGGAAAAGCCCTTTACTTCGTTGGTATAAGGCGACGGCAATCCGCTGAACGCAATGGGGATTTTGTACAGCAAGCTGCCCGTATTGTCGTACCAGTATACCCTAATCCCCGTTGCCGTCCGGCACACAACAATAAGGCCGCCGTTTGAATCCGCATAAAGCCCTTCGATGGGCGGAAAGGGAGTGCCGCCCGCCCCCTCTTGCCCAACGGTATCGACGAACTCACCTGCCTCGTTAAAATGAATCACCGTGTCGCGCAACGCAAGGTTTTCCGTTTGATCGTATTCAATCCGTTCTTCGTTGACCGTATCGACGGCAAAAAGATGCTTGCTCGGCGTTACGGCAAGATATGTCGGATGATTCAACGGATAGGGAACAGCCATACGCGTTGTAATTTTATCCGTTTGGTCGGCATCGACGAATGTCGGCTGCGGGTTTTTTTCGGGATTGTAATAGAGCGCAAGTAAATCGCCGAACGATGTCAGCCGCATGATTTTTCCGGCGCTTGAATTGCTGAGGTAAAAAATACCGTCATCCATAGCGAGCTGACTGTCGGGGCGGATATACGGACTTGCCAGCTGAAAGAGATCCAGCTGGTCTTCAAAATTCCCGTACTTAATGGAAAAAAGATGCTCCCGCTCCAAGTTCCCCGTTGTTTCTTTACCGCACGAAACGGCACAAAGGGAAAAAACGCAATATATGGCAATACAAAGTCCTTTAAAGATACGGCGGCGGCGCAACATTACAATCATCTATTTCCTTAAGACCTATTTGACAACTTCCGCAATGCCCGAAACGAGTCCGGCCATATTCTGAATATCCGCAGGGATGATAATTTTTGTCGATTTTCCGTCGGCTACTTTTTCAAAGGCTTCAAGACTGCGCAGTTTAATCAGCGCAGGGTCGGCGCCGACATTTTTAATAAGGTTCAAACCTTCGGCAGTCGCTTTCTGGATAGCCAAAATCGCTTCCGCCTCTCCCTGCGCCCTGCATATAGCGGACTCTTTCTCCGCTTCCGCCTGCAAAATCATCGCCGCTTTTTTTCCTTCCGCTACCAAAATGGAAGATTGCTTTTGTCCCTCCGCAATGAGGATAGCCTCGCGCCGTTCCCGTTCGGCACGCATCTGTTTTTCCATCGCTTCCTGAATGGATTCAGGCGGAATGATATTCTTTACTTCTACGCGGTTTACCTTAATTCCCCACGGATCGGTCGCCTCATCCAAAATACTCCGCATACGGGTGTTGATAACGTCGCGGCTTGTCAGCGTGCCGTCAAGCTCCAACTCACCGATAATATTCCGCAAGGTGGTCGCCGACAGATTTTCAATCGCATTCATCGGATTTTCAACGCCGTAGGTATAGAGCTTAGGATCGGTAATCTGAAAATAGATAACCGTATCGATCATCATGGTAACGTTGTCCTTTGTAATAACCGGCTGGGGCTTAAAGTCGAGCACTCGTTCCTTGAGCGACACCTTATTCGCGATCCTGTCGACAAACGGCATCTTAACGTGCAGACCGACCTCCCATGACTGGAAATAACCGCCGAGCCGCTCGATGATAAACGACTGAGACTGCGGGACAATTCTGATATTTAAAATAAGCAGGATAAGGACAAATATGATTAACGCAAAAACGATCCACATAATAAACCTCTTTTATATTTTTTTCACGATGAGGGTAACGCCCTCTATCTTTTTGATGATACACTCATCTCCGGCAGATATTGTCTCGCTGTCGGCGGAAGCGGCAGTCCACACATTCCCGTTGATTTTAACCTGTCCCTTTTCCCATTCGGTAATGGTTTGAAGCACGAGGGCTTTCTTGCCGATAAGGCTGTCCGCATTGGTCTTTTCCCGTTTGGTATGCAGAAATTTCAGCGCAAGGGGACGCGTAAAAAAGAGCAACAGCAGCGCGATAAGGGCAAACAGAACGCACTGCGCATAAAACGGCGGCTGCAATAGCGAGATAAAGATCATCAGTACGGCGCTGAGTGCAAACCAAATAGTGGTTAAACCGAGCGTCAATCCTTCGATAACTGCGCAGACCACTGCAATGCCGAACCAAAACCACGGCGTATAAAGCGCTAAAAGCATCGGCAGGTTAAGGAGCATGAAGAAGTTTCCTTACGTTCGGGCCAGCGCCGCTCCGATAAAGTCGCGGAACAGCGGGTGCGGCTTATTCGGGCGGGAGGCAAATTCGGGATGGAACTGCACCGCAACAAACCACGGATGATTTTTCAGTTCGACGATTTCCACCAAATTACGTTCAGGGTTAATTCCCGAAAGCAGCATATCGGAGTTTTCAAACTGACTGCGGTACAAATTATTAAATTCATAGCGGTGCCGGTGGCGCTCGCGTATTTCATGCATTTTATATGCCTGCTCCGCCTTGCTGTTTTCGGCAACCATGCAGCGGAAGGATCCGAGCCTTAACGTACCGCCGAGCTGCACGTCTTTTTGATCGGGCATCAAGTCGATAACCGGTTCGCAATTTTTGATAAACTCGGAGGAATGCGCGCGCGTTAAGCCGAGTACATGGCGGGCAAATTCGATAACGGCAATCTGCATACCAAGGCAAATACCGAAATAAGGAACCCCTTTGGTGCGCGCGTATTCGGCGGTAAGCACCATGCCTTCAATACCGCGCTCGCCGAAACCGCCCGGAACGATAACCGCATCTGAGCCTTTTAACAGCTCCTCGGCCTTTGCTTCGTCCGTAATTTTCGCCGCATCGATCCACACCTGTTTTACGCGCGCGTGGTGATACACCCCTGCCGCAGTCAGCGCCTCGCTCACGCTTAAATATGCATCGGGCAGCTCGGTGTATTTGCCGACAAGGGTAACCGTAACCTCTTTTTCGGGATGATAATAGGATTCAACCATTTCCCTCCACGACTGCAAATCGGGTTCGGGATTGGGAATATTGAAAAGCTCGCAGATTTTCTTACCGAGGTTACCTTCCTCCAGCATCAGCGGAACTTCGTAGATGGACTTTGCGGTAAGGTTTTCGATAATGGCATCTTGACTGACATTGCAAAAGAGGCTGAGTTTTTCACGGATGGATTTGCTGAGTTTTTTTTCACTGCGGCACATAATGATATCGGGCTGGATTCCGAAGCCGAGCAGTTCCTTAACGCTGTGCTGCATGGGCTTGGTTTTAAGCTCGCCGCATTCCTTTAAATACGGTAAAAGGCCGAGGTGAATAAAAAGGCAATGCTCCCTACCGACCGTGTTTCTGATTTGCCGGATTGCTTCTATAAAAGGAAGCGATTCGATGTCGCCGACCGTACCGCCTATTTCCGTGATAACGATATCGCTGCCGGTTTGCTCCGCCGTCCGCATAATACGGTTTTTAATCTCGTCGGTAACATGGGGGATAACCTGCACGGTCGCTCCGCAATAGTCCCCTGCCCGTTCATGGTCTAAAATGGAAAGATACACTTTCCCAGCCGTGTGGCTGTTGAATTTATGCAACGCGACATCGGTAAACCGTTCGTAATGCCCGAGATCGAGGTCTGTTTCGCCTCCGTCCTCCGTTACAAACACTTCCCCGTGCTGATAGGGGTTCATTGTCCCCGGATCGATATTCAAATAAGGATCAAATTTTTGATTGATAACCGAAAAACCTCTGCTTTTAAGCAAAAGTCCGATAGACGCAGCGGTAATGCCCTTTCCAAGAGAAGAAACAACTCCGCCGGTAATAAAAATAAAACGCGCTTTCATCATGGACGCTACTATACCATATTTTGAGGGCTTCCGCAATCAACATATCTCAACGCAGAACGCACAGATTCAATTCATAATTATGAATTATTTTGTTATCCCTTATTTACATATTGCATTTAAATAAAAAAATCTATACAATGAGACGTTTCTAAAAGCTCCGGTTTTTAGAGAATGTCAATTATTAAAAACTCAACGGGGTATTCGTCCCCTTGAGGGGTATCATTTAAGGAGGGTCATAAAATGACCGAATGTACAAAAAGTCTGCAGCGGGTGGGCCTGCGCAGGAGTATTTGGCGTAAATGCCTTTTAGCAGGGAGCGTACTGCTTGCAATGTCGCTCTTTTTTTCATGTCAGCCGAATGTGCCGTCAGGCGGCAATTCAGATAAAACGTACACCGTCAACCATAATTTTGCAAGAGTTGAAAGCGGTTACGATGTAGAGAAGGAAGAACTTTCCGGTCCGGTCGATAGCGAAACGAAGGCTGCCGCAAAGCAAAAGGACGGCTTTGAGCTTGACAAAACCAAGCATACTGACGGAAAAATAGCACAAGCAACAATAAAAGCCGACGGTTCCACCGTTGTCGATATTTATTATGCACGCAAAGAGGTTACGCTCACCTTTAAGCTGAACAGCGGTAAATTCGGCGAAAGTACGGATGACAAAACGATGAAAGGAAAATTCGGCGAGCCATTAATTAAACCGGAGGAGCCTAAACAGGACGGCTATACGTTTACAGGCTGGGAGCCTAAGCTTCAGGGAACATTCCCTGCTGCCGATACAACCTATACGGCAAAGTGGGCAAAGGGCGAACTGCCTAAATACACGGTAAACCACTGGCAGCAAAACATCAATTCGGAAACGGGTACGGTGTATGACAGTGCCGTCTATGCAGCGCCGAATTATACGTGTAAAGAAGCAGAGACTAAGCACGGTTATGAAGGAGAGCAAACCCAAGCGGAAGCAAAAACGGATTATGACGGCTTTGAGCTGGACAAAACCAAGCATCCTGACGGAAAGATAACACAAGTAACAATTAACGCCGACGGTTCCGCCGTTGTCGATATTTACTATGTGCGCAAAGAAGTTACGCTCACCTTTAAGCTTGACGGCGGTAAGTTCGGTGAAAGTACGGACGACAAAACGGTAAAAGGTAAATACGGCGAAACCAAAGTCGAAGGCAAAGAGCTAAAAGACTATATTACCAAACCGGAAAAAGACGGTATGCAGTTTGCCGGATGGAACACGGACAAAGTTGAAACTCCTGCAAGTTTCCCGTCAAAGGACACCGAATACACCGCGCAGTGGGAAACACCCAAAGAGGGATCCTATAAAGTCATACATTGGAAGCAGCCGCTCCCCGGTAATCAATATAAACCTGAAGATAAAGAAGAACAGTCTCTGAACGGCACTGTAGGCGATTACACCAAGGCGGAAGTCAAAACAACCTATACGGGTTTCCATTTAAGTAAATCGCAGCATCCGGACGGTACAATAAAACAGCAAAAAATCGAGACAGGCGGCAAAACCGTTATCAACATTTATTATGACAGGGATGTGTTTGACGTAACATTCAAACTGGGGAACAACCATCAGGATATTAAAATGTCAAAACCATACGAAACGCCGATGGATGAATCTGTTGTGCCTCAAAATATAGCGCCGCCGGAAGGAAAAGTTTTCGATAAATGGGAGCCGGGTCTACCGGCCACCATTACCGAAACAAAAACCTATACGGTAGTATGGAAGAATCGCCCGGCGAATACGGCATCCTACAAGGTTGAACATTGGAAGCAGAAAGTTAATGCCCTGACGGGAAAAGTCTATGACAAAGATGATAAAACAAATGGCTATGAGCAAAAAGATCCGACTGAAACGAAGAATGGTTCAATAGGTAGCTCGACAGCGGCAGTCGCTAAAGAGTATGAGGGCTTTGAAACACCTACCGTTACACAAGAAATCATAAAAGCAGACGGTTCAACGGTTGTAAAGATTTATTACGTGCGCAAAGAAGTTACGCTTACCTTTGACCCGAACGGCGGAAAAATCGGCGCAAGTACGGGTGTTAAAGAGGTGAAAGTCCGATTCGGCGAAACAATACAAGAAACCGATGTCAGCACGCCGGAAAAAGATGATGCGGATTTTGACGGCTGGAAGCCTCAAGTATATCCGGGGACAACCAAGGTTCTCGTCACTGATGCAACAACATATACCGCACAGTGGAAGACTGTAAAGGAACTGGAAATTACAACCCAGCCGAACAAAATTGCCTATAATAAGGGCGAGCAGCTTGATCTTGCAGGATTGGCATTCGTTGTAAAATATGTTGAAGGGGGTTCTAAAACACTAACGCATAAGTGGGATGCCGGTAAGTATACGGTTTCCGGCTTTAATCCAACTACGACAGGAGAGCAAACGATCACCGTAACCTATAAGAAAGCAGCGCTCACATTTAAAGTTACCGTCCAAGAGCAAACATTGCCGAGCCAAACATTTGCTATCGGCGATATTATCGACAAGGACAGAACCAAGTATAAAATAGGTGATTTTAAAGGTCCTGCTTCCGGTAAAACATGGAAGGACTACTATGTCATCATTGCGGTAGACGGAACAAAATATGTCGGTGTGCAGTATATACCGGATAATACGGGCTATATATGGACAGGTGATAATATTGAGACGGCCTATAAGCGGCTTACAGAGTTCGGTAATCGATATCTGACCAAAGATGAGGTCAAAACGATTCTTAATAATAAAAACAGTGTTAAACAAGCGATAGAAAAAACAGGAATTCTTGACTACGAGAAGTATTACCTTCGGAACACGCAGTTTACTGCATCTACTATTGTATCATCGAATAATGGTACTACTTTCGAGGATGGAGACGGTATGTCGGTAAATCCTAGCGGTGGACAAAACGTTTTACCGATAGCTGCCAGAACGTTTGAGTAAGCAAATAACTTTGCTCTCATATCTTTTCTACCCTGCGTAAAAGCATGGCCGGGGATGTCGAAAAAGTAACCGGCTTTTGCGACATCCCCAATCCCGCCCGGCGGTATCCGTTGGGCGGGATTTTTTATTTACAGAGGGGGGCGGAACTCTTTCGGGCATCTTTAAAACCTGCCGCCGCTGCATCATAGTGCATCCGTAAAAAACTGAAATATTGACTTTATCGCTCATTTCTGCTTTACTAGTCGAGTGAAAAAAACGATAGCTTTTGCAGCCGTTATATTCGGCTTTTATATAACAGCATTTTGCCAATCCATTACAACTGCAAGCGTATTTTTTGCCGGCATGTCCGAACAATACGGTGCGCTTTCCGATTACACTGCAAATTTAACCGTTTCAACCGGATCGGGTTCAAAAGTTCAGACAATGGAAGCAACCGTATATTTCAAACGCCCGAACCGGCTGCGCATCGATTTTACCAAACCGAATGAGCAGGTTATTCTTTTTACCGGCGACACATTGACCATTTACGTTCCCTCCTACCGGATGGTTTTAAACCAAACGATAGAAAAAGATTCTTCTGCCGGTACAGCCAACCTTGCAACTCCGCAAGGTTTATCGCTGCTAAGGCGTTCGTACACTATCGCGTATGAAACGGGAGCCGATCCCCAGCCGCTGGAAGAAGGTTCTGCCGAACAGGTTGTGGTGCTTGCGCTAAACCGCCGTTCCGCTTCGGAAACTTTTAGAAATCTCCGCCTGCTCGTTTCTCCCGAAACCAAATTGATTAGGCGGATTGAAGCATGGCCTATTTCCGGCAGTAAGATAACATTCGATTTTTCAGCTTACCGATTGAATACGGGGATTCCGGATTCCCGATTTTTATATGATATACCGCCGAATGCGGATATGCTGAACAACTTTTTATTTGAAGAATAACAGTGCGGTGAGCCACGCACCAATGCAGCAGTTTCCAAAGCGGATCCTTTGTTCAACTGCTGCATTTTAAGGAAGGAATAGATGCAGGATATAGGCAATGTATTACAAAAAGCACGTAATGAAAAACAAATAGGACTTGAACAAGCTTCCAGAGAAACGAATATTGCCCGCAGATATTTGGAGGCCTTGGAAACCGGTATGTATGAGGTGTTCCCCGGCGAACCGTATATTGTCGGTTTTTTAAGGAATTATGCGGAATACTTAGGATTAAACCCGAACGAATGCGTTACACTGTATAAACAGGCAAAAATACAGGAAACCGCTGTTCCGCCCGAAAAGCTTATTCCACACAGGCAGTTTACCGTCCCCCGCGGGGTGTTTATAGGGGCGGGCGTATTTATTCTCTTAATAGTGATATTTTTTATCGGCAGAATAGCGGCTTCAAAAATCGGTACGATGATAAGCAACAGACCGGTACAACAAGCCGGACAAACTGAAGTAATCGAAAAAAAAGAAAACGCTTCCTACACGCTTTCTCAAGAAGTTTTTGAAAAACGCTTATATCAGGGTGATACCGTTATTCTCCCGCTTGACGGAAAAGAGTATCAAATAAAAGTAGAAAAAACAGCGCCCGAACTGTATCTTGCAACGGATATCGGCACGCAAATTATTGCATTAGGTCAAAGCCTTGTCCTCGACCTGAACGGCGATGTCGCCGGCGACTTAAAGATTTCCGTTGAAGATATCGATGTATCCGATGAATCGAAAGGCGCTTTGGTAGAAATTCTGACAACCGGTTTTTCGGAGTCTGCTGTTGCAGAAGTTCCGAACATCAAGGTTTCCGATCAAGATACTCAATCCGAATCGTCAAAATACAAGGTACTGTTCGATGCAGGTTCTGCCTATCCGGTAACCTTAAATGCAACATTCCGCAGCTACTGTCTTTTCCGCTATGAGCAGGACAGAACTAACCGCGATGAACGGTACTACCAAAAATCGGAACAGCTGACCGTCCAAGCAAATAACGGCATCCGCATTTGGGCTTCAAATGGAAACGCCGTTAAGATGCAGATTATTGCAGGCGGAAAAACCATCGATATAGAAGTAAGCCGCCCGGGTGAAGTCATCGTTAAAGATTTAAAATGGGTCAAGGATGATGAATCCGGCCGCTATAAATTTGTGGTAATGGAAGTTGACTAAGCGTTTCTTTCTTGATCAGCACGGATGCGCAAAAAATCAGGTGGACGGCGAGCTACTTATCGGAATTTTAACCGATAGGGGCTGGCAAAAAACGCCGGAACCTGAAAAGGCCGATTTAATTATCGTCAATTCATGCGGCTTTATCGAACCGGCAAAACGCGAATCGATAGAAGCGGTTATAACTGCCCGCGCAGCCTACCCCCACGCTAAAATTTTGCTGGCAGGCTGCTTAGCGGAACGGTACGGCGACGTATTTAAAACCGAATTTGAAGAGGCCGACGCTTTTTTTGGCAACGGAGACCTCTCTCAGCTCCCCGTGCTTATTGACCGGCTCTTTCCGGATGCATCGCCTGCCGAGCAGCAATCATCGGCTACTCTCCGGCAGGAAAAGTATCAACCGGTATCTCCTACCGGACACAGCCGTCCATTCCTCAAACCGGCGCAGAAGGGGGTCTGTTGCGGGCAGCGTCCCGAATTATTAAACTTCCCCCGTTCGGCTTTTATCAAGATTACCGAAGGCTGCAATAATTGCTGTTCATTTTGCGCAATACCGCTGATACGCGGTTCGGTCAGAAGCCGGCCGGCCGCCGATATTGTCAGCGAAATCCAAAGCTTTGTGCGGCAAGGTTATAAGGAATTCAACCTTATCGGGCAAGACCTTGCCGTGTACGAAGCTGCGCCGCCGGCTGATGCCATCGACAGGCCTTTGCCGTTAAAGACGGAAGCGAATAAGGCTGAAACGAATAAACGGAAGCCGAAACTTTCAGGGTTGGCGCAGCTTTTACACGCCATTTCCGGTATTAAAGGGCAATTCAGCGTCCGGCTGCTCTATATCCATCCCGACCACTTTCCGCTCGATATTTTGCCGGTTATGACTGCCGACACGCGCTTTCTTCCCTATTTTGACATACCCTTTCAGTCCGGTTCCGATCCGATTATCCGTGCAATGAACCGCTGCGGCTCTGCGGAAGCCTACCTTAACCTGATAGAAAACATCCGCGCAGCTTTTCGCAGTGCGGAAAGCCCCTACGGGGAGGCTGTTATCCGTACCACCTTTTTAACGGGCTTTCCCGGAGAAACCCAAGCTGATTTTGAGCGGACGGCAGCCTTTTTGCAAGCGGTACAGAGCCTCTGGTCCGGGGCATTTGCCTATTCGCAGGAAGAGGGCACCAAGGCTGCCGATATGAAAAAGCAGGTACCGGCAAAAATCGCCGAACAACGCAAGGCTGCCCTTAACGAACTGCAGCTTAAAATTACCGAACAAAAGCTTGCCTCTTTTTGCGGGTTGGAAACGAACGTGCTTATCGAAGAGATTATCCCGCAGGATAAAAACAGCGAAGACAGCACACAAGGCTGCATTGCACTTGGCCGTGCATGGTTCCAAGCGCCGGAAGTTGACGGTGCAGTGGTTGTAAACTTTTCCGAAGCGCAAAAAGACAGCGAAGGTCAGCCGATAACGGCAGGCAGCCTTGTCCGGGTACGGATAACCGCCCTACGCGGAATCGACCTCGAAGCAGACGCAATCTAAGCGGTTGTTGACACGCTTTTTTATAAAAAAGATTGACAAACTGTTGTTTTTAAACTACAATTCAAACATGAAGGTGCTAAAAAAGACCGAAGTATTTAACACATGGCTTTCAAAACTAAAGGATGAAAAAGGAAAGGCCAAAATTACTGACAGGATAATGCGCCTCAAAAGGGGAAACAAAGGCGACTACCGCACAATCGACAAAGATATTTACGAACTGCGTATACACTTCGGTCCCGGCTATAGAATATACTGCACTGATAGAAACAACGAAATTATTTTATTATTGATTGCCGGAGATAAATCTACGCAATCAAAAGACATTAAAAAAGCCCAACAAATGATAAAACTGTTAGAGCAAGGAGAGGCAAAATGAAAATAACCGACTTTGATCCCGCTGATTATTTAACGACAAAAGAAGCAATGATTGAATACTTAAACGAAGCTCTTAAAACCTCTATCGAAGACAATACCCCCGAACACTTTATGGAAGCACTCGGAGATGTAACACGTGCTCAAGGAATTACAAATGCTGCAAAATCAACAGACTTAAACCGTGAACATTTATACCGTTCCTTATCAAAAAAAGGCAATCCGACATTTTCAACTATAATTAAACTTATAAAGTTTTTAGGTTTGGAAATAAATATTACCGAAGCACAATCAGTAAAGACAGCCATTGCTTTATAAATTGTTTGGTTGCTTTCCGATAATATCAACTTTCGTTTCCACCTCTAACATGGAATAACACTACAAGCACGGCAAACCGCAACAGCGTAAAATCAATGATTTGATAAGTCTATATATAGCAAGAAATAATTTTTCGGGATGGAGGGATTTGAACCCCCGATCTTCTGGTCCCAAACCAGACGCCTTAGCCCCTAGGCTACATCCCGTAACAAGAGTTGTAACTTTACTTAAAATAAAGTATCCTGTCAAGCGGAAGTCAGGGCAATCGTACCAGACATTCTTCTGAATAGCCCCGCAGAAACAAGGGGTTGTTCAACCAGAACTGCCGAGGATGGCAGTGGTTCCATACAGCAGCGATGTTTTGTGCACGCACAAAACTCGCCTTCAACTGTTGTACACGGATGTACAGCAGTTGAAGATGGTTCAAATGGTCTCACACCCCCTTGTTTCTGCGGAATTTGGTTTACTTGTCTGGTACGATTGCCCTTCTCCTAAAAATAAACTGTGCGAAATTTTAGATAAAATTTCGCACAGTTTATTAGCGACAAGAAGAACCGCATCAGATGAATAAAGCATAATCCGTAGAATCATAGGTTGGGCGACCATTTGAGCCGCATAGCGGCGAAATTCTGGTTGAACAGCCTATGATTCTACGGGGAAACACTACAACATATCTGATGCGGTTCTTCCGACGGACGGAGGCTTTTATGCAAGGGTTTGAGATCACATTTCCGGACGGTTCAAAAAAGCAATTTATCGAACCGATTTCTGCACGCGCTGCACTGGCTTATTGTAAGGAACCGGATGCTGTTGCATTCGGTATGAAAGTGAATAATGAACTGGTTTCGTTAAACAAGATGATTGATGTGCGTGCTACGATAAAACCGGTAGTAAAAGGCACTTACGACGGCTCGAATATTTACCGTCGTACGTTATGCTTTCTTTTAGCTGCAGCTGCACGCAAAGTATATCCCGATTTACGGCTCTTGGTTGGGCACAGCTTCGGCTATTCCTACTATTATACCTTTGAAGGCGCACATGCTTCCGAAATCGATCTCAAAATAATCGAAGATAAGATGCACGAAATAGTCGATGCGGATTTACCGATACACACGAAATCCGTGGCGTACTCCGAAGCGCTCGAACTTTTTGCAAATACCAATCAGCCCGATGCATACCGGTTACTGTCATATAACAGTAAACCGAAAATCACAATCAATATCCTCGACGATTATTACGACTTATACTTTCAGCCCTTGATGGATCGTGCCGGTTATTTAAAAGTATTCGGACTGATGAAGTACGAAGACGGCTTTTTGCTCCGCTTTCCTTCGACGGCTGACACCGATACGCTACCTCCGTTTAAAGATATTCCGCCTCTTTTTACCGTGTACAAGGAGTACAAGACGTGGGGTAAAATGATCGGAGTTTCTTCCGTCGGCCAATTAAATGAAATTATCGAAAGCCGTAAAACAAAAGACTTTGTTGAAATTACGGAAACGCTGCAAAATAATAAACTGGCGCATATTGCCGAACAAATCAAAAATAAAAAAGATGTAAAAGTAATCCTGATAGCAGGGCCGTCCAGTTCCGGTAAAACGACGTCTGCAAAAAAGCTTTCGATGCAGCTGCGTGTTGTCGGTTATGAACCGTACGTTATCAGTCTTGACGATTATTATGTCGGCAGGGATAAAACACCGCGCGGCAAGGACGGAAAACTCGATTTTGAATGCCTTGAATCCTTGGACGTACCGCTCTTAAACGAGCTGCTGCTTAAATTATTTGCCGGAGAAGAAGTTGAACTGCCTTCGTATAATTTTAAGACGGGCGAGCGGTTTTACACCGGAAAAAAACTGCGCCTTAACAGCCGCTCCATACTCATCTTGGAAGGAATACACGGATTAAACGACAATTTAACTCCTCAAATAGACCCGTCGCTCAAGTTTAAGATATATCTTTCGGCCTTAACACAGCTGACGTTGGATGATCATAACCGGATACCGACTTCCGATAACAGGCTCCTGCGGCGTATCGTGCGCGATGCCCAGTTCAGAGGCAGCTCTGCGTCGGTTACCATCGGCATGTGGTCGGATGTGCGGGCAGGCGAAGCAAAGCATATCTTTCCGTACCAGGGCAGTGCCGATGTCATCTTTAATACGGCGCTCGATTATGAGCTTTCGGTGCTGAAAATTTATGCGGAACCGCTGCTCCGTGCGGTGAAACCCACCGATCCGGCATATAGCGAAGCCTCCCGGCTGCTTATCTTTCTGAATAACTTCCTGTCGGTTTCGCCGTCATTCGTACACGGCCAATCCATTTTGCGGGAATTTATCGGGGATAGCGACTTTTCCTATCATTAAGCGTAAGAAAAGCGTACTAATTTTACTCATTGCAAAACCCCGCGGTTTTTGCTACAGTGAACTGCGATGAAGCTCATACTGGCGCCGCTTGCAAATATCAGCCATTCGGGATTGAGGATGCTGATTCACACCTTCGGTGATCCCGACGAATATTTTACCGAAATGATTCATGCGCCGTCGCTGATTGCAGGCGGGCGGTTTGAACAGTGGTACCTTAGAACAAATCCCGTACCGGAAAAACTGGTGTGGCAGCTTACCTCGCCTAAGGGGGAAGCCTTCGTACAGGCGGTACCGCTGGTGCTGCAGCAAGGAGGCATCGGTGTCGACTTAAACATGGGCTGTTCGGCGCCTCCGATTGTACGGACGGGTGCGGGCGCCGCATGGATGCTGAAACCGTTAAACGAAACAGCCGAAGCGGTGTGCTCGGTTAAACAAGCGCTCGATGTATATGCTGCGGCGCAGAGCAGACCTTTCAGGTTGAGCGTAAAGCTGAGGATCGGCGCGGCGGCCGACTACGCGTATCTCTTACGCTTTTGCACCATGCTGGTTGAGGAAGGCGTGCAGCTCATCACGATACATCCGCGGCTCCAGCGGCAAAGCTATGCACGGCCTGCCCTTCACGAATACACGGCGGCGCTCGCAAAAGATTTGCCTATTCCGGTATACGGTAACGGAGACATCGATTCCGCAGAAAAACTGCAAACCGCCGCAGCTCGCTATCCCGCCTGCGCAGGCTGGATGATCGGGCGAGCCGCAGTGCAAAAGCCGTGGATTTTTAAAGAGATACGCAAACGCACAATCAAACGCGCAGCAGAATCGGATAAATCATACAAGGCCGGAGCGGATAAACGTGCCGCGGATACAATGAGCGGCAGTATCGCCGGCAGCGGCTCGGATGACGCGCCCTACTCTATTGACCTTGAACAAACGGCCTTATTGTTTTTGCAGTATCTTGAAACCGAACAGCCGCCGGAATTTTTCCTTACGCGGGCGCAGCGGTTCTTTCAATTTTATTGCGAAAATTTTTCATTTGCGCACTATTGCAGAACACAGCTGCTGCGGGCGCGGGGCAAGGAAGAAATGGTTCAAATACTGCATACCTACTTTGAAGAAGCTCCGAACGATAGGGTGATTCAAATCTAATAGGGAAATCCCAAAAGCCGGTTACTTTCGGGATCCTATTTAAAGTTTTCGGTTTATTTTCCGATGCTTATTAAATGGAAGTGTGGGGATGTCTCAAAAGTTGGTTACTTTTTCGCCATCCCCGCGAGTTTAAAATTAAATCTTTATACAGTAATGACTTAATTTCAAACATCGCATCTAAATCTAAGGGAAACCTCTAAAAACTCAAGTTTTTAGAGGTTCCGTGTTAAAATATTCGGGGAGGACATCATGTGCAATGCAATACGGCGGAAGGCCGTGGCAGTCTTTTTTTTCTTGTGTATACTGATCGCGGCGCAAGCGGAGCAAGCAGCCATCGACACATACACGTACGGCGAACTTGTTGAAACAATTGCACGAACCGATGCACCGCTTATTACCGGCAAATATATCATTTTTACGGCAGCAGGCTCGGCACGGCATGTCGGCATTGCGTTTGAACATGAAAATTTTCAATCGATCCATTCTTTCCAACGTTTATACCGAAGCGACGATAGTACCGAAACGAAAAAATCCATCCTCTTCTATATTATGCAGATACCTGAGGAAATGAGAGAGCTTAGATACCGGCTCGTTATTAACGGACTCTGGTCTACCGACCCACTCAATCCCGATGAAATATTCGACTATTCCGCCGGAATGTCTCTTTCAATCTTAAAAATTCCGTATCAAAAAGAATACAAAACCGCTGTAGAAAACAACGGACGTACCCGTTTTGTCTATCAAGGAGAATCGGGAAAGCGGATATACCTTGCAGGCACATTCAACAACTGGGATCCGTTTATGTATATTTTGGAAGAAGTGATGCCGGGCAGATATGAATTATATCTCCCGCTGCCGAACGGTGTTTGGTATTACGCATACTTTAAAGACGGAAAGCAGATACCCGATACGACGAACCGCGAACACGTGTATATGGCCGACGGCAGAACCGCTTCGGTTATTTCCGTTAAATAAATAGAGCATTTCTTCGCCTATGAAGACATTTCTTAAGCAATCGACGGAAGCGCGGCGCGAACTCATCCTTACGGCCAATCCCGTTAAAACATTGCTTATTCTTTCTCTTCCCTCATTACTGATGAATACCGTGCAGGCGATGATGCCGTTTACCGACGGGCTCTTTATCAATAACCTGACCGGTTATGCGGTAACGGGGGCGGTAACCTTTTCTCAGCCGATTATCTCGATGATATTGGGACTGTCGCAAGGGTTAAGCGTCGCTGCGATGGCAATTATCGGGCAGCTGAACGGCAAAGGAGCAATCGAAGAAGGCAAGAGGGTTGCCACGCAGATATTCGTATTTGCGGTTATGCTCGGTATTATCAGTGCACCGCTGCTCCTTATTATCAGTGTAGCGGTTTCACGGGGATTACAGAGCGATATTGCGCCGTATGTCCGCCAATATATCGCATGGTACAGTATAGTTCTGCCGTTCAGCTTTTTGGAGTCCGTGTACAACGGCATTAAAAATGCAAACGGAAAACCCGAATCGGCTTTTACCCGAATGACTATTCTCTTTGTCTTAAAGGTTATCGGAAATTCTATTTTCCTCTATATTCTGCGGCTCGAAATCCTCGGCTGTGTGCTCGCTTCGTTGTTAGCAAACGTATGTATCACCGTCTGGATGGTATACGAATTATTTATCCATAAAGGCCCCGACCGGCTCAGTATCAAAAACTTCAAATTCGATTCAAAAATTATCAAAGAGGTGCTGAAAGTCGGATTTCCGGCAATGTTCAACTATTCTTTTTTGTATTTAGGCTTTTTTCTTATCAATAAAGAGATTGAACGGTACGGCGCCGTCGTTGTTGCCGCTCAAGGAATTGCAAGCAATATCAATGCGCTCTGTTTTAACCTGCCCGCAGCGTTCAGCGCGGCTATTACGACAATGGTCAGTATGCACATCGGCGCCGGCTGTCCGGAAAAAGCTAAGCGGGATTGCCTGCTCGGCTGTATCACCAGCATCATCATCGCTATCGTACTTATCGCCGTGATGATTCCGCTCGCCCCCTATCTGACGGTTTTATTCAGACGGGAACCGGAAATTATCGAAATTGCAAATAACGCGCTCAATATCTATACCTATTCAATTATCGGGTTTGGCATCTGCATGACCATTCAGGGCGCCTTTATCGGACTCGGCAAAACAAAGATGCCGCTCATGCTCGGTGTGCTCCGTATATGGCTGCTCCGCTATATCTTCGTATTGGCAACGGAACATGCACTGCAGTATTATGCAGTGTTCTGGGGAAACCTCTTTTCAAATATCATGACCGCGCTCATCGCAACCGTGCTCATTCTGCGGACAAAGTGGGTGTCGGCTATCTCCATCACAACCGAACAAAAGGAGTAACCGCTATGCAAAACCCTTTGGCGCAAATACCGCAAGTTGAAAAATTGCTATCGCATACTATGCTGGCCGAGTGTATTGAAAAGCTCGGCAGGCCGATTGCCGCTTCTATCGTATCGGAGTATATCAACGAAATACGGACTAAGGCGTTGAAAGGTGCGGAGGTTCCCTCTTTCGACACCTGCATAACGGAAATCCGGAAGCGGTGTGCACGGTTGATGCGGAAGCGCATTTCCAAGGTTATTAACGCAACGGGTATTATCCTGCACACGAACCTCGGACGAAGCCCGCTTCCGCACGGTATATGGGAGGCGGCGCAGGATGCAGCTCAATCCTATTCCGCAATCGAGATGGACTTGGAGAGCGGGAAGCGGGGACAACGATTTCCCTTCGCCGTAGAAGCGATGAGCACGCTTGTCCATGCGGAAGCGGCGTTGATGCTGAACAACAATGCCGCCGCCGTATTTTTGCTCTTAAAAGCGCTTGCAAGCGGAAAAGAAGTTATCGTTGCACGCGGTCAGCAGGTGCAAATAGGCGGCGGCTTCCGAATCCCCGATATTCTGCGGGAAGCAGGCTGCACGCTGGTAGAGGTGGGAACCACCAACATTACCACCCTCGACGATATTATCGAAGCTGTAACCGCGCAGACGGCGATGGTGCTGTGGGTGCATACCTCAAACTATAAAATCCGCGGCTTTACGGAGCAACCGTCCCTTACCGTCATACGCAAGGCGTTACCCCCTGAGGTTATTCTCGCGGTGGATCAAGGTTCCGGTAATATTTCTCTTACCGCGCAGGACGAGCCGACCGTACAGGCCTTGTTAAAAGAAGGAGCCGACCTCGTTTGTTTTTCCGGGGATAAAGTATTCGGCGGCCCGCAGTGCGGATGGATTACCGGCAAAAAAGATTTAATCGCCCTCATTGCCCGCCATCCGCTGATGCGCACCTATCGGGTAGGCCGCGCCGTCGCCGCTTTAATGGAAGAGACCCTCGTGCACTACCTGAATAACGGAAAGAGCGCCGCGGCCGAAGCGCTGCAGCTTGACCCTGCCGAAATAAAAAAACGCAGCGAAAGCATTGTTGCGGAGCTACCTGCCGGTATTGCGTCGGTTATTTCCCATCCTTTTTCGCTCGGCGGCGGCAGTACACCCGATGAAGCGTTTCCGTCATGGGCAATTATGCTGCATACAAAAAAGCCGGAAGCGGTAAAAACGGCGCTGCGGTTTTGCAGCACTCCGATTATCGCCTTTATTTCGGAGGATAGGCTGCTGCTGCACCTCGCCGCAATAGCTCCCGATGACGATGCATATATCGCTCAAGAATTAACGGATCTCTCTAAAAACTCGGCCGGCTTTTAGAGGTTCGCTAAAAAAATCACAGAGGTTCGTTGACTATGGCATATATTTTAGGAACCGCCGGACACGTCGATCACGGCAAAACCGCATTGGTAAAATGCTTAACCGGAGTGGAAACCAGCCATATCCCCGAAGAAAAAAAGCGGGGCATGACCATCGAACTCGGCTTTGCATCGCTGCAGGATCCCGTCCACGGTACGGTCGGCATCGTCGATGTTCCCGGCCATGAACGGTTTATCCGAAACATGGTTGCAGGCACGTGGGGGCTTGATGCGGCAATGCTGATTGTTGCGGCGGACGACGGCTGGATGCAAATGTCGTCGGATCACCTGCGGGTACTCAAAGCGATGCATATCGAATCCATTCTGTTGGTAATAACCAAATCCGACTTGGCCGATGCCGATATGATCGAGCTGATACGGGAGGATGCCAACCGCCATTGCCGCGAAATACTCGGACGGGAATTGCCCTCCGTTGCCGTTTCCGCACAGACCGGCGCCGGTATCGACCTTCTCAAGAGCAAAATTACGGAATTATTGAGTACCGTACATACCGCTCCGCTAGACAAGCCGTTTTTATATGTCGACCGCGTATTTACGCTGAAAGGTATCGGCATCACGGTAACGGGTACGCTGCGCGGTAAAAGCGTTTCCGTCGGCGATCAGCTTTCGATCTATCCGGGCGGAACCGAGTGCAAGATTAAAAACATCCAAAACCACCACGCCGACGTAACCTCCTCCGAATCGGGGATGCGGACGGCGCTCAACCTTAAAATCGAAAAAGAGAAGATAGAACGCGGTATGCTGCTCGCAGATTCGGGGGAAAGCCCCATTCTTCAAGGTACCGAGCTGCTCGTCCGCGTCGATGAATATTTTAACAAGCAGGAAAGCGGCGCCGGTATTAAAAATCATATCGAACTGGAACTCGCAACCGGCAGTACCAATTCCATCGGTGCAATTCACTTTAATAAAACGGATCCTTCGCTTGCGCGGGTCTCCCTGCAGGAACCTATCGCCGGACGTTGGAACCAACCGGCCGTGCTCATCCGGCACGGAGGAAGCGCCATTCTCGCCTCATGCAGGATACTCGCCGCCTTTGATTCTTACCGTGCGGTAGTATTTAAACAATACTTTACGGTCTATGCCGGACGGGAATTACCTTCATGGAAAAGCTCCGGCTTTTTTATCAACGGATATATCGAAAAAGACCGCGCGGAACCGAAAGAGCTTTCGGCCGAGGCAAAAGACGTTACCCCTTGCGGTAAATGGCTGCTCTTTACCCAAAAGCTTGCCGAATGGGAAGCAAAGATTTTAGAGACCGCAAAAAAGAGTCAGGCGGGTTTTACGGTTGAAGAAATCGATGCGTCCGTGCCGGTAAAGGTGCGGCAGGACATCCTTAAAAAGCTCTGTGCGGAGAACAAACTTGCCGGCGAAAGCAGTACCTATAAGCAGGCGGGAAGCGGGAATACACTGTCGAAAACGGCGCAGCAGCTGTTACAGTTGGCGCTTAAAGCAGGGTTTGATGGCATCGAAATAGACAAAATCCAACTGCCGCAGGTGCGTAAAGACGCCCGCGATCTGGTAAAGCTCGGTAAGCTCGTCGTATTGGAAAACTTTTTGCACTATCACCGCGAGGTATACGACAAAGCAGCAGCAGCCATCCTGAAAGGGAAAAAAGCGGGCGACATTATCACCATCTCCGACGCCCGCACCGCAACGGGGCTTTCGCGCAAGTACGTTATTCCGCTGCTCAATGTTTTGGAAAAAACCGGCAAAGTAAAACGCAACGAGAATGATCGCATTGTCTTATAGGGAAAAAAGGAATATGTGCGGATTTTCCTCGACTTTTTGAGGTTTATTACGTATACTTAATAGAGAAGGTTTAATGTGCGCCGCTGGAACGGCGGGACTGTAAGCACTGACGAGATGCCCTTCGGCAGCCGTTGCGAGCCTTCAAACACCTGATACCGTATAGGAGGTCTGCTATGAACATCAATGTACAGGCGGTAAAATTTACGCTGGACGAAGATCAAAAAACCTTCGTGCACAAGAAATTTGAACGGATTAAGTATGCGGAAGATTTAATCGTCGACGTTCTTTGCACGATAAAATTCGACAAGAAGTTTACCTACGAATGTACCGTCAATTTTAAGGGCGGAACGGCTCACGTTTCTACCGAAGATTACGACTTTAAAGCAGGAGTCAATAAATTGATGGATGTTTTGGATCAAAAAGTACGAAAAGAAAAAGACAAAATACAAGCTAAAAAATAAAAAAAGCGCCGGCGGCATCCGGAGAGTATCTCTAAAAACTGAAGTTTTTAGAGGTTCCCCGTACCTGCCGGCGTTCGCGCTTATAAAGCCGCGTAGAAATCATTTCCCTTATCATCGGTAATCAAAAATACCGGCAAGTCCTTAACCGAAATCAGCTGTACCGCTTCCATCCCCAAATCGGGGTAGTCGAGCACCTTACGGGCGGTAATATGTTTTTCCGCAATCAGCGCGGCAGCGCCGCCGATGGTGCCCAAATAAAAGGCGCCGTATTTTTTACAAGCGGTACGCCAGAGTTCCGAACGGTTCCCCTTTGCGATGGTTATCAGCGCCGCACCTCTACTCATCAGATCGTCGGCATACGGATCCATGCGGTTTGCCGTCGTCGGCCCGAAGCTGCCGATAACGGCGCCCTTCGGTGTTTCCGCAGGACCTGCATAGAGAATCGGATAATGCAGCGTATAATCGGGCAGCGGCTTGCCGCTTTCCAACAAGGCTTTCCAGCGGGCATGAGCCGCATCCCGCGCTACGAGAATTTCGCCGGAAAAAAGGAACGCCTGCCCTACAGGGTACTTCGATAATGCGGCGCGGGCAGCATCGATGGAGCTAAGCTCAAC
Source organism: Treponema vincentii F0403 (assembly GCF_000412995.1). Classification (NCBI taxonomy): domain Bacteria; kingdom Pseudomonadati; phylum Spirochaetota; class Spirochaetia; order Treponematales; family Treponemataceae; genus Treponema; species Treponema vincentii. The sequence goes on from NZ_KE332512.1 coordinate 447,874, forward strand.
CGCAACAGGCTCCCCGTGATGCGAAGCGGTATGGGCAGTATATGTCGCCGCTTTTTCAAAGAACGGCCGCGGATCGGAAACGTTTTTTTGCAAGAACGCGCCTTCGCGGCTGATATACCCAACGAGATTCCGATGCGCATTGCAGGATACGCCTATGGAGGCAAAGCAGCTGGCTCCGTGCCGCGGCAGCCGGAATACGCGGGCGTGTGCGGCAAGGTGAGACCCACCGAACTGGGCGCCCAATCCCGTTTCCGCTGCAATCTGTAATACCCGCTCTTCCCAGTCCCTGCACCGCAGCGGGCGCACCCCGCCTACCGTATCAGTCCAGCGGATAGAGCCGCCGATTTTATTCAACGCCTCCGCAGCATCCCAATAGCCCGTGGTTGCCAGCTTGAGGGTTTGCAAATTCTGTTCGGGACTCAAGCCTCCGATAACAACGGCAATTGTGTACGGCGGACAGGCGGCCGTCCCAAGGGCGGCAATTTTCGTTTTTAAAAAGCGTTCAAAGGATTGCAGATTTAAAAGCGCCTTTGTCGCGCAGGTAAAATCGGTTTTATTGGAAGAACCGCCGCCTTTGGCGCAGAACAAGAAACGGTAGGAGGGCTCCGTACTATCTGAGCCGGTTCCGTTGCTGCAGGAAGAGCCGGCATATTCCGCAGTTTCCGTGCCCGCACCGTTTGTACTGAATATATCGACTTGAGCCGGCAAATTGGTTGCCGAGTTTTTTTCATCAAAAAGAGAAGAAGGAATATTGATAGAAAATCTAAGATTATTCTCTTTATAGGCCTTACCGACACCCGCAGTGAATGCTTCCTCATCGGAGCCGAAATGCACTGTCCCGCCCGCAGCGGTTAACGCAGTGCACACGCCCGCATCCTTCCACGCAAAGACCTGCGCAACGCCTGTGTCCTGACAAAGCGGCAGCGTACCTTTGGCCGCAATCACGGCGTTTTCCAACAGCTTTACTGCAACCAGCCGGTCGTTTTCGGAGGAAGCGGGATCGCACGCGACATCCACCAAACTTTCCAAATGCTCTTGAGGAAAGATAAAGGATAATCGTTTAAACGCTTGCTCCGTAAAGGCCGCAAGTACGCTGCCGTCCACAGTTAAACCCTGCCCGCACTGCTCCGCCGCAAGGCCGGAGGCCGAAATAATCTTTTCAAATTCCATATACAACCTTGTTAATCTTCGTATGAGAACAGGGATGTCTCAAAAGTCGGTTACTTTTTCGGCATCGCCATACTCTCTTATCTATTTAATTTTTATATGTTATAGAATCTGACCTACTCTTGTCAACATTAAAATTGACGACAACAGCTCCCGCTATGGGCTTTTAAAAAAGCCCAATCTTCGATATAATACCCCCCATGATGACTCCCGAAGATGAAAAAAACGAAGAACAGAGCGGCGAGGCACTGACTGCATTTAAAGTGAACGATTTTGAAGGGCCGCTCGACCTTCTGCTCTTCTTAATTAAGAAAAATGAGATCAATATTTACGATATTCCCATCGGAGATATAACCGAACAATACCTTGAGTATTTGGATTATGCGGTAAGCCTCAATCTGGACAGTTTAACCGAGTTTTACGAACTTGCGGCGCATCTTGTCTACATTAAAAGCAAGATGCTTCTCCCCGTCGAGGTCGATTTGGAAGATGAGGATATCGAAGACCCGCGTACGGAATTGGTAAACAAGCTGATCGAATATCAGAAATTCAAAAAGCTGTCGGTCTTAATGGAAGAAAAAGAAAGCGAAGCCGAATGGTTTTTTGAACGAAAGAAAATACAGCACGCGCTGCCCTTTACCGAGGAGAACCTGTGGGAGCGGGTTGACACGTGGGAACTTTTGCGGACATTTTCCAAGCTGATGTCCAATTATAATTCGGAGCAAATTCTCGACTTGTACGAAGAGGTGTCTGTCAACGAAAAACTAACGCTGATGAACGAGCTTTTGGAAGAAAAAGGCGAATGCTTGTTTACCGATTTGATTGTGCGGAAGGGAAATTTGCTGGATGTTATTTGCGCTTTTATGGCGCTGCTTGAGGCCGTCAAATTCAGGATTGCAAGTATCTGGCAAAACAGAATGTTCGGCGATATAAAAATACGCCCGTGGGAAGATATCCGCAGCGATGATGGAGTATAAAATGGAAAAAGAAACAGCCCTCGTAGAGGCTATCCTCTATTTGGAAGGAGAGCCGCTTGACGATGCTGCAATCAGTAAAATTGCCGGTTTATCGGTGGATGTCGTAAAGGAATGCATCAAGAATCTGAAAGATTCATATTCGGAAGGTTCAAGCGGCATCGAAATTACGCAGATGATGGGCGGATGGATTATCACGCCGAAAAAAGAATTTTGGGATGCGCTGAAAGACCGGTACGGTAAAAAGAATGAGAATAGGCTTTCACGCGCTGCGATGGAAACGCTTTCGATTATCGCGTATTCGCAGCCGATAACCCGTGCGGAAATTGAGGCAATCCGCGGAGTTTCCGCCGATACGATGATTAGGCTTTTGGTAGAAAAAGAGTTAATCAAGGAAGTAGGGAAAAAAGACATTCCCGGAAAGCCGGTGCAGTTCGGCACGACAAAGGAATTCTTAAAAGTGTTCGGCTTAAACAGCATTGCGGACTTACCCAAGATGGATGAGACGGAACAGGAGCGGTTCGAACTTGCGCGATAACAATCATTTTTCTCAAAGCAGCAAACCTGAGATGAGGCTGCAAGTCTACCTTGCCCATGCGGGAGTCGCTTCGCGGCGCGCCTGCGAAAAGATTATTGAGGAAGGACGCGTGTCGGTAAACGGAACCGTTGTTACCGGTATGGGCAGCAAGGTATGCGCCGGAGATACGGTGCTTTTCGACGGGAAACCGGTGCATCCCGAAGCGCGTAAATGCTATGTGCTTTTGAACAAGCCTGCAGGCTTTGTCTGCACGCTCTCCGACGAAAAAGGACGCCCTACCGCCGCGGATCTTTTAAAAGAGGCCTACAGCGAACGGCTCTACAACATCGGCAGGCTCGATATGTTTTCAAGCGGCGCCATCCTCTTTACCAACGACGGGGATTTTTCCGCCCGGATTGAACACCCGTCGGCGCAAATCGAAAAAGAATACGTCATCGAAACCACACAGAACTTTCCGCCGGAGATGCTCACCCGCTTTGAACGCGGTATCCGCGTTGACGGCATTTTTTACAAATGCCGTTCAGCCGCTGCCGTAAACCGCCGTAAGCTGCGGATTGTACTTGTCGAGGGGAAAAATAGAGAAATCCGCCGCGTGCTGGATTTTTTTAACTGCACGATAAAGCGGCTGGTGCGGGTTCGCATCGGAAACCTCGAGCTGGGTACCCTCAAAGCGGGAGAATTCCGAGACCTCACCGTACAAGAGCGGCAAGCCTTGCTCGGCTTAGCGGCGCAAAACGATAATTCATAATTAAGAATTAGTCGAAGATCAGTTCGCCCGAATAATACCGGTGTTCCTTATCCGCTTCCGCAATACAAAGTGCGCCGTCGAAAGCGATTCCCGTAAGGACTCCTTCGATAATATCGTCTTCCTGTTGACCGCGCATAAAGCGCACCATGGTACCCCGCTTCCAAAGCCGGCGGCTGATTTCTTCATGCCAGTCGCGGCGGGTAAGACATTCCCGTATGTTGTTGAGCAGTGCGGGAATAAACACTTCAAAAGAAGGGCATTTATCGGCACCGATGACCAATGCAAGCGAGGTTGCCGTATGCTCTATGCTCCGTAAAAAAGCTGTTTGGAGCAGATTGATGCCGATGCCGGCAAGAATGCAGCCGCCGGCGCCTTCGCAGAGAATACCGGCTGCCTTTTTGCCGTTAATAAAGATGTCATTCGGCCATTTAACGGCTGTACGGAGACCCGGCGGCAAAAACGAATCGAGCGTCAAACTGACAGCCAGTCCTATCCGCAGCGTAAAGTCGGTGGAAGCAGGCTGTTTTAAAATAAGGGTGCCGAGCAGGTTTTCCCCTGCGGGAGAAAGCCATTGCCGGTCGGACATACGGCCGCGTCCCTCCGTTTGATAGCCGGCATAGATGAATGTGCCGTCGGGGCAGCCGTCCGCAAGGCATTCGCGGGCAGCCTGTAATGTAGAATCTGTCCGTGCATAATAATACACCGGTGCATTAAAAGGATTTTGGATTGAGGTTGTTTCTCGTTTTTGTTGAGGTATCAAAATAAACTCCGTGAATAATCTTTCTCTTTTTGCTCTTCTTCAGGAGCTAACAAGCTGGCCGCATCCGTTTCCGCACGGATTTTTTCAACCAGTTCAGGATTGTTTTTTAAAAATCCGTTTAAAATCTTGTCAAAAAGTTCCATACAGACACGGGCATCGTCCTCGGCACGATGCGCTTCCAACGCCGTAATGCCGAACTGTACGGCAAGATCCTGCAATGCATAGCTGGAAAGGCCGGGGAATACTTCTTTTGCAAATATCCGCGTATCAACAACTTTATTTCCCAAAGGAGACTTTCCGATGCGCTTTAACTCCGCATTAATATAGTTTATGTCAAACGGCGCATTGTGCGCAACCAAAACACCCGTACCGATAAAATCGAAGAAATCGGGAAAAACAGCGGCAATCAAGGGCTTATCCTTCAGCATCTCATCGGTAATTCCGTTTACCTTGCCTGCTTCCTCCGGCATCGGCATTTCAGGATTGATAAGAACATTATACCGGGCGGCAATTCCGCGCCGGTCGAACTTTACGGCGCCGATTTCGACAATCCTTCCTGCAGCAGGGTCAAGCCCGGTCGTTTCGGTATCAAAAGCAATAAAGGCTGCCGTGTCGTATACGGCAGCCAGCCAATCATAGCTTGTCATTAGACGATAGTATCCAGCGCTTGGGCAAAAATTTTCACCTGCTGTTCCGCTCTAGTCTGCGCTACGGCAACATCGTTACCCTGCACCGGCTGCGGATGGATGATATAGAATTTAATCTTAGGTTCGGTACCGCTCGGACGGACACTGATAATCGTCCCGTCTTCAAGATAATATTGCAATACATTGCTTACCGGCAGGTGTACTGCTTCTTTTTTATCGGGGGTAAGCGGATTATAGGAACAGGACTGATCGATGTCGCGGATTGTCAACACCTTTACACCGGCAATTTCCTTTAATGCGGAGGCGCGTAGTTTTATCATCATATTTTTCATAATTTCAACACCTTCCGCACCGGGGAATACTTTATTGATGGTAGTTTCGCAGAAGCAATCATACTGCGCAAAGAGTTCGCTTAAACGATCCAGCAGGCTCTTCCCTTGTTTACGCCAATAGAGAGCCATCTCGGCACAGAGCGCAGAGGCCGCAATTCCGTCTTTATCGCGGATTTCCATCCCGAAATTATAACCGTAGCTTTCTTCAAAGCCGTAAATATAGTGATAACCATTCTTGCTAATCTCATCGGCCTTATTACAAATCCATTTAAATCCCGTTAAACATTCAAACGAAGTAACGCCATAATGTTTTGCAATGCGGTCGCACAAGTGAGACGTTACAATAGACCGGACAATAGCGGGCTTTACCGGCATAACGCCGAATTCTTTTGCGGTCAAACACAAATAGTCGGTAAAGAGAGCGCCCATTTGGTTACCGGTGATAAGGTGCATTTTCCCGTTTTTATCTTTTACTGCCGAAGCAAACCGGTCTGCATCGGGGTCGGTAGCCATCAGAATATCGGCTCCTTCTTTTTCCGCAAGAGCAATTGCCATTTTAAGTGCCGCAGGGTCTTCCGGATTGGGATAGCTGACTGTCGGGAAATTTCCGTCCGGTTTGCGCTGTTCCGGCACCGTTAAAATATTAAAGCCCATATCGCCGAGAACTTTTTCGACGTGCATAGCTCCGGTTCCATGCAGCGGCGTATAGACGATTTTAACGGACTTTGACATTTCTTTAATAAGATCGCCGCGGTGCAGCTTTACCTTTACACTTGCCCAATACGGCTCATCAATCTCTTTATCGATAATGATGAGTTTACCGGTTTTAATGGCCTCATCACGGTTCATCATGTTAACTTTCTTAACCGTGTTGACTTTATCGATAATACCCTTGTCGTGCGGCGGTATAACCTGCGCGCCGTCGTTCCAGTATGCCTTGTAGCCGTTGTACTGCGGCGGGTTATGAGAAGCGGTAACGACAACACCGGTGTCGCAGCCGAGTTTCCGGATTGCAAAGGAAAGCTCCGGCGTCGGGCGCAATGCCGAAAAAAGATATACCGTAAAACCGTTTGCCGCAAAGATGAGCGCGGTTGCCTCTGCGAACACATCCGAATACCGGCGCGAATCGTGCGCGATAACCGCTTTCAGCTTACCGCTCTTTGCCTTTTCGGGAAAGGTTTCGATAATATAGTCGGCAAGTCCCTGTGTCGCTTTTTTGATTACGGTCGGGTTCATACGATTTGTTCCGCCGCCGATAATCCCGCGTAAACCGCCGGTGCCGAATTCCAATTGACGATAGAAGCGGTCAAACAGTTCCTTTTCATCATTCTTTGCGATGAGTTCTTCCACTTCCTTTACAAATGTAGGATCGGTTTCTTCCGCCATGTACTGCTTTGCATAAGTTAGAATTGTGTTACTATCCATAATTGAGTCTCCCTCTACGAGTTAACGTGTACACTTACAATAAACTTCTTGTAAACATTCAGTTTGCTTTTAGATACTGCTATTTGTTTAGTGTAACCTCTTTTTATAGATTACGCAAGTTAAATATTGGGGATGATTAGCAGTATATATTTTATTAATTTATATTTTTTTACTCTTTACGGTAGTATACCACTCAGGTCTTTTTGATTCATTCAAAGGAATGCTGCTAACCTTTTCCTCGTTATAGAGGAAACCTTCTGCAAAAAAGTGCTGATAAAAGCAGGTGCGCAGTTCGACCGGATAAAAAAACCGGTAATAGATTCAGGGTATCCTGTCGACAGAATTGACAGTTATTAAAATATTGGCGGGCATCTTTTAAAAATCTGACAGGGTTTTCAGGGATGCCCTCTAACCCCGTCTTTATGCCCAAGGTAATCGCAGGACTTAATAAAATTTCCTCACGCCGGATGTTCACAATATCCCCAAAAAGGTATAAACTATAAAAGATTGCCGCTTACCTTGGATGAACAAGAATCGGCAGTAACTTGAGGAGTTAATAGACAGGGTGTTTCTTAAAAGTCTTGAAATATTCGGATTTAAATCGTTTGCGGATAGGACGCGGATAGAGTTTGCGGAAGGTATTACCGCCTTGCTCGGACCGAACGGCTGCGGCAAAAGCAATGTCGTCGATGCGATGAAGTGGGTACTGGGCGAACAGGCGTCAAAAACGCTCCGTGCAGAAAAAATGGAAGACGTTATCTTTAACGGCACCGAATCGCGGAAGGCGCTCAATGTGGCCGAGGTAACGCTAACCATCAGCAATGAAAACGGGTTGTTAAATCTTGAAGTAAGTGAAATTGCCATTAAACGCCGGCTTTACCGGTCGGGAGAAAGCGAATATTTTATCAATAATACGCCGGTGCGTTTGAAAGAGCTGCGGGAGCTTTTTTGGGATACGGGTGTCGGTAAGGCGGCGTATTCCGTCATGGAACAGGGGAAGATCGACCAAATCCTTTCCAGCAAACCGGAAGACCGCCGCTATCTGTTTGAAGAAGCGGCAGGTATCACACGGTTTAAAGTACGCCGCGCCGAAGCGGAACGCAAGCTGCAAAAGACCGAAGAAAATATGCGCCAAGTGGAAGGGGTATTGGGCGAGGTACGCCGCTCGTACGACGTACTGAAGGTACAGGCGGAAAAAACCGTCAAACACCGGTCGCTGCGCGATGCAATATTTGAACACGACCTCGACATCCAGCTGCTGCGCCTAAAAAAATTCACCGACGACTACGCGCAGCGCGAGGAAAGCATCAAAGAGGCAAAGGCCAAACGCGATGACGTGCAGGCTAAAATCGATTCCATCCATACGATGCTTTCCGAGAACATGGACGAAGTAAACAGCTTAGAAAAGAAGCTGGATGAACATCAAAAAGAGATTTACGGACTCGCTATCGAAAAACGCGGAAAAGAAAATCAGGCACGCTTACAGGCGGAGCGGCAAACCGAGCTGAAAACCAAGCTCGGCCAGCTGGAACTGCGTAAGGCAGGGCTTGAGGAACGCATAGAAAACCTTGAGGAAGACGCCGACGAGCAGGATGCAAAAGTACACGACTTTCAAAAGAAGGTACAGGATATTCAGAAGAATATCGACGACTTTGAAGAAAGCCTCCGGCTCGCATCGCAAAAGATTACCGACAACGATACAACCCGTATGACGCTGCAGGAGCAGATTGAAGCGCTTGATAAAAAACGCGCCGGTATGGAAGTAGAGCTCCGCGCCATTACCGAAGACATCGTTACGGAACTGGATAAAAACCTCTCTGCAGCAGGCTATTCGGCGCAGGGACGCACAAAACTGGAAAAGCAGGTGTTCGACTGCATCGGCCAAATAAAGGTGCTGTTAAACGGCCGTAAGAATATCTTTTCGGACTTTGCCGCGTTAAGCGATCATACTGAAAAAGAGACTGCGCAGTTTGCGCAAAATGCCGTACAATCGTTTACGGAACTGCTCGGTTTAACGGAATCGCTGGAAACGTATTTGCAGGAATACAAAAAATCTTCCGCAAGCTTTATCGACGATTTTTTAGCGCCGGAAGGCATTATCACTCAAAAACGCAGCATCGACGCAGCAATAGAAGCTAATCGAAATACAATAGAAGAAAAGCGAAACAAAATCGCGAATCTGCATACCGAAAACGAGCAGCTTGCGGTAAAAATAAACGAATACCGCAAAACGCTGGAAGATCTGCGCATCCATAAAACCAAGATGAAGGCGGAATCCGATGCCGCCGAACAGCAAGCGGCGTTTTTGCGGAAGGAATTGACCGTACAGCAAAACGCGCTCCGCGAGCTGGAAAACGAACTGTATACGGAGCAAAAACGCTTCGACGAGATCAAAGAACAGCTGCTCGAAATTGAAGGCGAAATCGCGTCGATCGACCGTAAAGGTAGGCAGCTGACCGAAGCGCTCGAACAGCTTGAAAAAGAGATCGCATCCCGCAACAACGAGCTTTCCAGCAACGAAGGAACGCTCAAAACGCTCAATGGGGAACTTGCCAAGCACAATTCGCTCATAGAAAAATATTATGTCGATACGGCGACCCTCGAAATAGAAATCAAAAACGTCAAAGACAACTTTAGAGAAGCTCATTCGCGCGAATTGATGGAGTTTGAAGAGCGGATGTATAAGATCACCGCTTCTCCGATGGATTTACGGACGGAACTCGCCGAGCTGCGCCGCCAGCTGAAAGAACTCGGCAGCGTCAACCTGATGGCTCCCGAAGAATTCCAAGAAGTAAAAACCCGATTCGATTTTTTAACCGGACAGATCAGCGATCTTGATAAGGCACGCTCCGATTTGCAGCGGATTACGGATGAAATAAAGGCGGAGTCTACCGAGCTGTTCCTCGTAACCTACAATAAAATCAAGAAGAACTTTCATAATATGTTTAGGCGGCTCTTCGGCGGCGGCAGGGCGGAAATTAAGCTGACCGATCCCAAGCAGGTGCTTGAATCCGGTATCGAGATATTCGCGCAGCCTCCGGGGAAAAAGCTGGAAAACATCGGCCTGCTTTCGGGCGGCGAAAAATCCATGACGGCGGTGGCGCTCCTTTTTGCAACCTACATGGTTAAGCCTTCTCCGTTCTGCCTCTTGGACGAGATAGATGCTGCGCTCGACGAACAGAACGTCAGCAGGTTCGTTACCGCGTTGTCAGGCTTTGCAAACGTCAGTCAATACATCGTTATCACCCATAACAAAAAGACGGTACTCGGCGCCAACACCATGCTCGGCGTTACGATGGAAGAATCGGGGGTATCCAAACTGATTGCCATCAAATTGGACAATGATATTGAGCTGTTAAAGCAGGAAAAAGCGGAAGAAGATGCCGATACTTTTATAGAAGAAGATGTAGAACCGGAAGAAGGTATCTATATTCCATCACGCCCGCCGAAGCGGATACATACAACTCAGGAGGAGCAGCCGGATGAACATCTTGGAAACGATTCGGACGCATAAACTTATTGTTTTAGGCTCTGCACTCGGCCTGTTGATTATCATGCTGATTGTTGCCGTGATTATTTTAGTAAGCGGAACAAAAAAACCGAACGCCGATCCTGACGAGGTAATGATTTCAATCGATCCGATGATTTTTATGCTTCCCGATGAGCCGCTTGAACTTCCGCCGGTACAATATTCGCGCAAACAGAAAAAAATCTGGACCGATTCGGATTTGCAGTATTGGTATACGATTCCCGATGCGGACGAGATGCAAAAACTGCACGATATAAATGAACGGCAAATGAACAAATTATGGGAGAGTGTTCCGTGAAAAAATCGAACTATGCGCCTTATCTTATCCTTTCCGCATTACTCCTGATACCGGTTACCGCCTGTACGACAAAGACCGCTGCGGAAAAGCCGCAAGAACCTCCCGTCCGGCAGGAACAGCCCGCGGCCGACGCAAGCTCCCGCGCCGACGATGTCCCCGCGCAGCCTGCAGCTGCAGAAACGGCAAAACAGCCCGATGCGGACTCCCTGCAGCCGGCTCCGCAAGACGCTGCCGCAAAACCCGATGCGGTATCGGGCGCAACAACGGACACGGTGTCCGGCGCGACCGTATCCCTGCAAAGCGGCGCTCCCCGTAAAGAAGCGCCCCGTTCCGATGCTGAAACGACAGCCGCTGCGGATAACAGTGCCGCACAGCAGCCGACCGATTCCTCCCCTGCCCTTGCCGCTGAACCGGTTGTCTCCGGCACTGTTCCGGCACACTCCGATACCGCCCCCGTATCGGCTCCGGCAGAGCCCGTTACGGCTGCTGCCGATGATCAATCGATACACTCCGATACCGCCGATATACCCACCCCGGCAGCAAGCGCCGAAATGGTATCCCCAACCGTCGCTGCCGAACAGACTCCAATAGCAGCAAACACCGAAGCGGCATCTCCGGCAGCCACCGCAGAGCCGGCGCAACTCGCAACAAGCGAATCGGTCATCCCCGACCCCATGCCTACAGCCGAAGAACCGGCGCAATCCGTTGCGGCAAGCCCCGAAGCGGATACTCAGGAACCTGTCCCGGAGCAAGCTCAGCCGGATTACGAAACGTCGCTTGCGGATCTTATCACCGATTTTGAACGGCAAGGCGGCACCCACGGCTACGAACCTCCCCCAACCTTCCATGAAGAGATGCTCGACCTGTTTTCTCCGCAAATATTCACCGTTGCGCTTTCAAAAGAACCGGAAACCGAACAAAAGCCCAAAGTATCGCGCATGGTAGCCGTCGAAGAAAAACAGCGGCTGGAAATAACCTATCCGGGACACGGATGGGTCTATGTCGGTGAGCAAACCTCCCAGCCGGGATTAAAATATGAACAGCGGAAATTACAGGATGAAAACTCGATTTTTATGTTTACCGCAGAGCGGAAAGGCGACTATGTGCTGCATTTTTCCTATTTTGACGTCTTTACCAATGATTTTATCACCGACGCGGTAGCGGTATCCGTCAGCGCAGCCCGTTCAGCAGCGGCAAAATCAACGGTAAAAGCGCCGGAGTATCAAAACGGTTCGGATTCGGACACAGCCGGAGCGGAGACTACAAAAGCAGCACAAACAGCTCCGCAGCTATCAAGCAGCTCGGATGATATAGCCGAAGCAGTTTCCGCAGCGCAGTCGGCACCGAGTACCGCCGCTTCGCAAGCAGCGGAAACTGCCGGCGGTTCAACGGGGCAGGCATCCGCATCAGATGCCGCGGAAGAAGCGCTCAGTCCCGACCAATTACTCGAAAAAGCACGAACCGCAATCGCATCCGCCGACGCAGGAGCGGCCTTAACATATCTGGATACATTCTTTACCACAGCGGAACAAAAGCTGGATGAAGGGTGGTTTTTAAGAGGCCGGGCGTATGAATTAAACGGTTCGGCTCGTAATATTCGGCTTGCCCTTGATGCCTACAGAACGCTTACCGATACGTTCCCGCAAAGCAAGTTTTGGGCGGAAGCCGACGCACGGATACGGTATATTACCGGTTTCTATATCAATATCCGATAGAATCCGCTCACGTTGGATTATATTGTGAGGGGCTTTTATCATTTTTATCTAATTTTTATTAAGCCTGCCCTTGAGTAAATTATCTATCTATGGCAGTATTGTCCATTAACCATCCGATACCACCGGTATGCTGATGAGTTTATTTTTAGCTATCGAAGGGAAAAACAGTTCCCTATTATGCTCCGATTAGGCGGAGCTTATCTGAAAGGAGAATATCGTGTTAAAACATACACCTGCATTAAATGAAGAACAAATTTCAGCATTTCTCAGAGAAGCAGTAGAAGCAGTTAAAACGGAAGAAGATCCTGACGTCCTTAACGCGTATCGTAAAATTTTTAGAAAAAACGTACCCTTTACGATGCGTTCGTATATTGCCGCTTATCTTATCAAAGAATTTGAAGGTTCATCCTTCCCCCGCTCAAAACCGTACGGACGGCGTTCAAATCCGCGGTTTGCCGACCGTTCACGGGGATATTTTCCCGACCGCCCTCCTGCGGAACGTCCGATGCTGGAACCTTCCGAATCGGTGAGTATCTTTATGAGCATCGGTAGAAGCCGCCGTGTCTTCCCCCGCGATATTATTACGCTGCTTATTCAAAATGCCGACGTAAGCCGTGAACGGATCGGGGATATCCGCATCCTCGATAATTACTCGTTCGTACAGGTAATGAACGAAGACGCGGATAAAATCATTGAAAAGCTTAACGATTTTCCGTACCGCGGTAAAAATCTCTCCGTCAGCTACTCCCGTAAACCGGAAGAAGAGGGCGTAATCACCGAAACCGTTATCGAAGCTGCCGGAAGCGATGCTGAATAAATGAAGATATTGCCTGTCTTTATTGTTTTTTTCTGTACCGCATGCTCATTTAATTATCAGGATTTACCGGAACAAACGGTATCTCAACCCGATATGATATTTGCAAACGTTACGTTAAAACGATACGACAATGCGCTTGTCGATTTAAGCGTGCATGCACAAGAGCTTGAAATGTACGATGAAGAAAAAATCTGGGCAGGCAAGCATATCGACTTTGTACAGTACGATAACAAAACTCAAAAAGAATCTATGAGGGGCGAAACCGGTATTCTATACATCGATGAAAAAGCAGAAGAATATTCGCTCGGCGATACGGTGTTTTTTCATCTGATAGAAGACGATTTTTCAGTCCGGAGCCCCGCCCTTATTTGGAAAAAGAAAGAAAATCTCTTATCGGCGCCCGCCGATGAAACGGTAACGATTACTCAAAAAGATGAGGTTACCGTCGAAGGTAAAAGTTTTGCCGCAAATACCGCCGCAAAAGAATTCGCCTTTAACGAAAGTACTGCCGGCACCATCCTAATAAAAGAAAAAGATACCCCGTAAATACTCGGGCATCTCTAAAAACGTGATTTTTTATAAAAAACATCAAAATTTTTCTCAAATCCTTAGCCAAATTTCTCCTCGTGCCCTATATATCTTTTAAGAAATATTAATGGGGCATCTCTAAAAACTGAAGTTTTTAAAGGTTCCCTAATAGGATAAGGAGCAAAAAATGACGATTATGAGCTTTGCCTCTTTCGGCTATGAGGGTGAAATTATTAAGGTTGAAGCGGATTTACGGCGCGGACTGCCGATTATCGATATTGTCGGCTTGCCGGGTTCCGCGGTGAAGGAGGCGCGGGAACGGATGCGCGCAGCTATCGGTAATTCGGATCTATCTTTCCCGCAAGAGCGGATACTGATCAATTTAAGCCCTGCCGATCAAAAAAAAGAAGGCAGCGGGTTTGACCTGCCGATTGCGCTAACCGTATTGCAGGCGGATTGTCCGCTCGACACACCGGTTATGGTAATCGGAGAGCTGGAACTATCGGGACGGGTACGGCCGGTTCGGGGCGTGTTGGGGGCTATGATTTCGGGCTCGGCCGCAGGTATCGGATACTTTATCGTGCCGAAAGAAAACGAAGCGGAAGCCCGTATCCAGAAAGGCGTGCGTATATTCGGCGTCGAAACACTCCGGGAAGCCTTGGAATGCTTATATGAAATCGAAGCGGAACTGCGTACGGAAAAAGAGCGTAAACCGGCTTCAGGTGAGCAAAACGGCAGTTTACCGGTACAAGGTTCGGCTCAATCAACCGGTTCCATGCATACACCGGAACAATCGGCACCATATCGGAACAATACCCCGGACGCAAGCTTTTTATCCGCAGCTTCTTGGTCGGAACCTACTCAGGCGGATGCCGCCGCCAATACGGGTACCGGCGGATTGTTTGAAGAAGTATACGGACAACGTGAACTGGTACGGGCTTTGCACATTGCGGCGGCAGGCGGGCACAGTCTGCTTGCGTATGGGCCGCCCGGCTGCGGTAAAACGCTTTCGCTGCAGCGTTTTGCAAGCCTACTCCCCGATCTTGATCCCAAAACGGCGGAGGAAGTTACTCATATTTACAGTATCGCAGGCCTTTTACCCCGTGCGCACGGGCATGATGTACGGATTAAACGTCCGCCGTTCAGGATGCCGCACCCTAATGCAAGCCTTGAGGGCATGATCGGCGGCGCAGGGAAGTGTATGCCCGGAGAAATTTCACTTGCTCACGGCGGTACGCTTTTTTTGGACGAGGCCGTGCAATTTAAGCAAACGGTACTGCAGACGCTTCGTGCGCCGCTTGAAACGGGAACCGTTACCTTGAGCCGTGCCGGCAGAACGACCACCTTCCCTGCGCGGTTTCAGCTTTTAATGGCGCTTAACTCATGCCCCTGCGGGAATCTCGGCGCCGATGGAAAGGTATGCACGTGTATGCCCGCAGTAGTAGAACAATACTGGAAAAAACTGACGGCGCCGCTGATCGATCGCATCGATTTACGGATTCCGGTATTTCCGCCTCAATCCTACGGACTGCCGGAAAAAGCTTGTTACGATACCGTGGATATGCGCAAAAAAATCGCCGCTTCGGATATGCTGCAGCGGGAACGGTATGCGGCATATCATCCCGGTACGCAGCTGTCGTACAAAAATGTGCACCTTACCCCATCAGCCTTATCTGCACTTTGTCCGCTTACAAGTGAAGCCGAACGGATATTTACCCATAATGCCGAAAAAAAAGAACTTTCGGGAAGAGGCAGCCATGCCGTTTTGAAGATTGCCCGTACCATTGCGGATCTGGCACAGGAAGAAATCATTTCCACCGCGCATATCGAAGAAGCCATCCGTCTCCGTGAATGGAGCTCCTTTTTACCGTTTTTTATGCACTGAATTTCTACCCTGCATCGAGGATTTCAAAGGTACGGACACGGCGCACTTACGATTACGTGCTTGCAGCACTTAAAGAAAATCGCTATAATCTGCGGTATGATTTTTCCGTTAAAAGAATTGATTGAATTTAAAGGCAATATTTACGAGATCACCTGTGCTGCAACACGGCGTGCGTTTCAGTTGGTAACTATTCAGGATCCTATATTGGAAGAAAACAACGATAAGGTTGTATGCACCGCTGCCTCGCAAGTGTTTACCGGTGCTATCGATTATAAAATAGAATATCATCCTGATTATTCCTAATCCTTGCCCCCGTCTCAGGTAATTCCGGCAGCGGTTATTTTCGGCGCTACAGCTTGCGGAAAAACCGCGCTTGCCGCTCATCTTTTTACTTCTCATACCAGACCTATTAACGCAGAGATTATATCTGCAGACTCCGTACAGGTATATCGCGGTATGCCGATCGGCTCGGCGCAGCCGCCCCAAGAATTGCTTGATGCCCTGCCCCATCACCTTATCGGAATCTGCGCCCCCTCCGAAGAATTTTCCGTAGCGGACTTCGTGCGCAATGCTGACGAGCTCTGTAAAGATATTTTCAGCCGCGGCAAGCTTCCCGTTATCCTCGGCGGAACAGGGTTTTACATTAAGCATTTTATGTACGGTATGCCTGTAACGCCACAAGCAGACCCGCTTATTCGTGCACAGCTGCAAGAAAAAATGCAGCGTGTCGGTGCTGCGGCAATGCACGCAGAACTTGCAGCTTTTGACCCGGTTTCGGCAGCAAAAATACACATCCGCGACGAGTACCGCATTCTCCGCGCGCATGAAGTATATTGCAGCTCGGGGCGACCGCTCAGCTCATTCGAGCTGCCCTACCGTTACCGCGAGGGCTTCCGCTTTTGTCCCGTCTTTTTAGACCGCTCCCGCGGTGAACTGTACCGGCGCATCGAAGACCGTGTTGATGAAATGTTTGCACAAGGACTACAGCAAGAAGTGCGGCAGCTCGTTGCACAGGGATGCACTGCGGCATATCCTGCAATGAAAGCAATCGGCTACCGTGAGTTTTTCGAGCTGTCCCCTGATGCGCCGGAGGCCGCCCCGCTCGATGCGGTGAACGCCCTGATTAAACGCAATAGCAAACGGTACGCCAAGCGACAGCAAACTTTTTTTCAATCTTTTCCAAACGTTCACCGCATCGATATGTCCGATGATGCAAGCGAACAACAAGTTGCGAAAATACTACACAAATTCTGTAACTCCGGTCATTGAGCGTACCATCTGCCATAGACTGCAATTTCAGATCATACCCCTTGATTCCTCCGATAAAAAATGATAGAAAGAATAAACGGGCATCTCTAAAAACTCGGTTAGATTTTTAGATATGCCCGACGAGATGATATGTTTAAGTCTTTATAATGTAATGACTTAAACAAAAACGTCGCAAATTAAATCTAAGGAAAACCTCTAAAAAACTGATTCGCAGTCCGCGAAGCGGATAACTTAATGAATTTCTTTACAGAACAAGCCGATAGGCTTGCAGTTTTTAGAGGTTCCCAAACTATGCTTTTTACAGGAGTTTTTTTATGAAATGCAGATTTTGTGATAAAGATATAAAACCGGCCGGTCATAATTTAGTAACCGCGGCCGACGGAGACATTGTTTGTACCAAAAATCCGACAAAAAAGCATGTTGCAGTGTATGACGGTGTTCATTGTATTCACTGCGGACGCCAAGCGAACTTACTTGGTGATAGAATCGTTACCTCAGCCGGTATCAGCTGTCCGGCTTCTCCCTCAGGACGGCATGTTATAAAATAGCGGTAAAACCGGATAGAAGATCCGGCCGTTTACTGCTTTTGCCCGCCCAAAAGAAAAATGCCGTTTTATAAACGCAAGCCTTATAAGAAACTATAGCGATTTATTTCTTAGCAACAAAGTGCAAGAAGTATTGTCCAAAAATGATGCCAATACCGGTGATTGACATTTCATGGGTAAGCTGGTAAAGTTGTCAGCTGTCTATTTCAAAAATGAACAAAATTAAAGAAGAATTTATACACATTAAGGAAACAAAACTATGGCAGGTGTAAAAAAGAATACTTTAGCAATCGGAAGTATTATCATCCTGGTGTTCTCGGTTATTACCTTTGTCTTTATCCCCGCGGCGGGAGGACAAGCAGGCAGCAATGCTAAGACGATGCTTGGTAAATGGAAGAATAAGAGGCTTGACTATACTGCCGACGGACTCTTTTTACGGGAATACCGGCAGCTCCGCAGTTCTGCCGAAATGCGCGGATATCTAAGAAGCGATAATAAAGCCCAACAGGAATTTATGGAACGGCAGATTATGCGCACGGCATTTAATGCTTCGATGATTCAGCTTGCCGCTCAAGAAGAGGCCTTAAACGCAGGTTTCTATCTGCCTAATAAGAATATCAACAGAGCGCTTATTTCCTTTTATACCGATTCGACGGGTGCTTATTCTGAAAAATTATACA
Organism: Treponema vincentii F0403; assembly: GCF_000412995.1. Lineage (NCBI taxonomy): Bacteria > Pseudomonadati > Spirochaetota > Spirochaetia > Treponematales > Treponemataceae > Treponema > Treponema vincentii. Next base: position 465,731 of record NZ_KE332512.1, read on the forward strand.
ATGAAACATCGGAACAGCAGCGCCTTGCATATAGAAGACAAGTAATCGATTATCTTACCGCACAACGCTATATTGAAGATAACTTCGGTACTTATGATAATATATTCGGCTTAAAAACCAGCTCGGCAGAAACAGCTTTTGTACAGAAGATGGCTGAAAAAGAGCGCATTTTTAACTATGTCGTATTTGAAGAAAGTCAATTTCCGCAGGAAAAAATCCGTGAATATGGAGAAGAACATGCCGATCTGTTTGCGGAGCACAATTTATTGATGCTGACTTTCACCTCGCAAGAGGATGCAAATAAAACCGCTCAAGCCCTCGAAAAAGGGGAAATCACATTTGAAGATGCCGTGATAACAAATTCTACCAAAGTGGGAACCGATTCCAACGGAAAGTTACTGTCTCCCTACCGCACAACGGTAAACCGGACTTTTCCCGAATCGAAGGATCTTGATACCGTACTCAAACTCGGCGTGGATGAAGTGAGTCCGGTTGTTAAAACTTCTTACGGATATGCAATCGTGAAATGTACCGCTCCTGTTACGGCTGCCGATTTTACGCTGACAGAAACCCAAGACCGTGTATTTTCGTATATGAAATCGAATGAGCGGGGGATCATTGAAGATTACCTTGAACAGAAGGCAAAAACATTTGCCGAAGCTGCAAAAATCGGCGGATTTGCACATGAAGCATCTGTAAACGATTTGGTTGTGCAGACAAGCAACCCGATAACGCTCAACTACGGTAATGCCGCTATTCTACCGCAAATTTCAGCCCAGTCGGATTCTTTCTTTGCCGCCGGTATACGGAATGAAAACTTCTATAAAAAAGCCTTTGCGCTGAAAACGGCGGAAATTTCCGAGCCCATTTTGCTCGGTTCAAATGTGCTGGTATTGCAGCTGGAAGAAGAGAAGACCGGCTCGGAAGAGACGCAGAATGACATTGCAACATCATACCGGCAGTTTGCATCGATTTGGTATTACGAATATCCGCTCGCCATGCTTGCCTATCAACAGCTTTCATGGGGACAGCAGACCTTTATCGACTTTGTCTTAAACAGCAAGAACTTTACCGACAATTTTAATACGGTATTCAACTAAAAAGCATTGACTAAAAACAATGAATATGAAAAGCCTCTGCCGATTCCAACAAGCAGGGGCTTTTCCGTTTTATATCGGCATAAATACTTATATTCAAAATATAATCCTCAAGCAGCGGTTACCGCTCAAATTGAGTCATTACAGATTCCCGATTCCGCATTAATACTGTGCTTTTCTCCGGTACTGGGTTACGGACTCAAAGAATTGATGGAAAAGCTGCCTGCTTCTTCTTATATGCTTGCGCTGGAATATGACCAAGTATTGATGCGGTTTTCGCTTGATCATTGCGACTTTTCTCCGTTTGCACATCAGCGGTTTTCCTATATCCGAACGGATTCAATCGCGGAGGTATTAAAAAAGATAGAGTCATTGCCGCTGTTTCCCTTTAAAAAATGCCTAGCCGTTTCCTGCTCGGGCGGGGTACAGCTGTATCAAACTTTTTATGATGAGGTCAGCCTCTATGCGGATGAGGTGATTGCACGGTTTTGGAAAAACCGGATAACGCTGATGCACCTCGGCAGGAATTACGTGCATAATACGTTCCGCAATCTCCTCTCGCTGGCGAGACCGCTTGCGAGACCGCTGGCGAGACCGCTGGCGGGGGCAATGACGGGATCGCCGGCGAAGCCAACGGAGAGCTTGCCGGCAGAATTCTTTGCATGGGGTACACCATCGGATCAGAACAAGTTCCGTTTACTCACCGGCGATGAGCGTATCCGCAAGCCTCTTTTGGTTGCAGGCGCAGGCCCCTCGCTGGATACTGCACGGGACTTTATCATCAAGAATAGAAATTCCTTTTTTTTACTTGCGGTGGATGCCGCAGCCGCAGCGCTTTTGCCCGACATCCGGCCTGATGCGATTGTGTTGGTGGAATCGCAGTATTGGATTGATTCGGCGTTTATCGGCTTACAAAAATACGGCATTCCTATTTTCGCCGATTTAACGGCTTCTCCCCGTGTTCTGCAAGCCTCGAGCGGAAAGGTGTATTTTTTTTGCACCGAATATGCACGGCTGCGGTATTTGGATCGCCTATATCGGACGCTGCGGCCGCTCATTCTTCCACCGATGGGCTCGGTAGGATTGAGCGCAGTGTATCTTGCCTTAGCGCTCATCTCCCCTCACCTGCCGGTACTGCATACCGGCTTGGACTTTGCATGGCAAAGCGGTCTTACCCACGCCGCCGGAAGCAGCCCCGTAAAAAAACTTTTTGCCGAAATAAGCCGTACCGAATCGCCGTATAAGCTCAGTCTCTCTACCGGTATGCAGCGCATTTCCGGAAAACAAGGGCGCTCCTATTGGACAAATTCGGTACTTTCCGGCTACGCGGAACTATACCGTCATACCTTCTCCGGTAATGAACGGATTATAGACATCGGAACGGAAGGCTGCTTTCTGAACAACCGGCAGAACGGCAGGGTAGACGCGGAACAAATAGAGCGGATACTTGCCGATTCCGATAAACGGCTTACGACAGATCCTAATACGCAACGAATTACGGCAGAAACATCGATTATCGGAAACAGTGGAACGGATATGACAACCGAACAGCACAAAGCGCTCTGTGCCTATCTCGACGGCGAAGCCGAAGCTTTAAGTATGCTGAACGAACATTTACAGGGAAAACGCAGGATCCCTGAACAAACGATGGAACAACTCTTAGCCGATCGGGACTACCTGTACAGCCACTTTCCCGATGCGGTACGCGGCTATTCGCTTGATCTCGGTTTTTTAAAACGAACAGGAATCGAACTGCGGTATCTATTAAAGATTCTCGACTAGCCGTTGATATATCCCAGTACCGCATTACAGGGTACGCATTGCATCCCGTAAATCTAACGAAAAAGTCATGTCAGACGGGGAAGCTGAGTCATCGCTCTTTTGTTGAGGAGATATGCCCACGCCGTAAAAAGCAGGCCGGCGGAAAACGCCGCGGCGGGAAATATCAACCGCCCTACTCCGGTTTCCGGCGTAATAAGCGGCAGACGGGCAAAAAAATCCGCTACCGCAAAAATTATCCGGTATGCGGCGTTGAGCCCGTATCCCAGCAGCGGACTGATCGGCGGGCATATCAGTGCAAGCGGAATGCAGATGAGCCCTGCAATGAGAAAAACCGAGACAAGCGGGCTGACTACGCAAGAAGCGGCTATCCCCGCCGCTGCAATAGTGCCGATTGCTGCGATAACAATCGGGGCGGTAAAAAGCTGTGCGCCGATGGAAGCGGAGATACTCTCGGCAGCAGCAGGAGGTATTTTCCCAGCCATAAGACGCGCGCAGGCATTGCCGAATATGATAATACCTGCGCATGCCCCATACGAAAGCATAAAGCCGAGCGTTATCGCATCGGAACTTCCGATTGCAATATGCACAGTCAGCATGGCGCACAGCACCGAAAGAGGCGGCGGTTTTAAACCGAGCCCTTCTCCTACAGCGGCAACGCACACCATTCCCAACGCGCGGTTCAGTGAAGGTGCAGAACCTGCAAACCACACAAAAAGACAAACCGCCGCAAGCGAAAACCATGCGGCTCGCTTTCTATGTCCGAATATTCTGCCGCCTTGCAGCGCCGCCGTACCGATTAATGAAAGGTGCATCCCCGATAACGCCAGAATATGGACAAGGCCGGCATTGCGGAAAGCTTCCGTGCATGCCGCAGGCAAGAAGGCCTTATCGGCAGCGAGCAGCGCAAGCAGAAGCCCGCCTGCCTCGCCCCACCCGTATAGAAGCCGCATAAGGGCAAAGCGGAAAAACGCGCGGATACGGCTGAGCGGAGAATTCCAACCGAGAAAGACCGGCTGTACCGGCTTTGCATAAAATACCGTCCCCGTTTTTCCGAAGCGCCCGTCAATCGAAAGCCGCATACCGCGTACATAAAACCGGCAAACTTCCGGCTTCTGTAAATACTCGGCAAATGCAGCCGTACCGGGCAGAAGCGGCGCTGCATGAGACTGAAGTGCTCCGCCGATGCGGGTAACGCCTCCCGAATATGTTCCTCGGACAAGCGCCGCAGGAACCAACAGCTGCACGGCGCCCGATACGGAAAACTGTTCATTGCGGCCGGTTGTACAGGCAATCAGGTTAACCGGTATGCGGTAGTAATCGGCACCTGCCGGAACAGGCTCTCCGGTTAACTCGGCAATAACCGTCCGTACTGCCGGCAATGCAGTAAGTGTTGCAGGAGGCCGCTGCTGCTTTTGCAGCGCCAGCGCCGAATATGAACCGATCACTGCCCCAGCCGTTATACAAAGTGCAAAACGGCGTGCACGCCGTATACGAATACGGACACGGTGCTTCCGGCCGCGGAGTTCTAAACTTTGGTGCGGCAGTTTACCGGCTGCGGACGCTGCTATCAAAAAGAGCAGCACACACAGCAATAAGCCTGCACCTAAAAAAACAGAAGACGCAATATTGCCGCCGATTAGCGAAAAGGCATAAAGCCCGTAGAAAACCGCTGCCGCTGCAGCACCGATAACCGTAACGGGCGGTATGATGTGTTTATCCATACAAACCTCTTACGATTACTTATATGACAGCACTGCCCTAAATGGCCATAAATTATCGGTTTTTACGGTATGGATTTGATATTTTTATGTGATAAAGCGTATGATTATCAGGATTTCCGTTAAATTGTATTTGCTGCCGCTGGACGGTATCGGTAACGGAAAGAATGGAACGTTTAACTGCGGGGATATTAAACAAGTCTTGGGAGATGACAACCTCATTCGGAAGCGCGGTATCTTTGATATGAGCGGCAGTATTAACGGTCAGCCCAAAATAATCGAGCCGATTGTTTAAATTTACCACCAACACGGGGCCGCTGTGCAAGCCCATTTTAATTTCCAACCGATCGGTTACCGGCTTATTTTGGGCATGTTTTATCAACTGCCGTTGAGCCTTTACAGCGGCAGAGACTGCCTTGCCGGAGTCGGTAAATACACCCATAACGCCGTCGCCGATTGTCTTAACGGGAACTCCTCCGCATTTTTTAATCACAGCGAAAAGAATCTTTGCATACTCTTTTAGCAATGAAAATGCCTTTGCATCGCCTAACGAGGTATAGAGTTTCGTTGAGTTTTTAATATCGGTAAATAAGACTGTCGCATTCGCCAATCGGAGCGATTGATTGCCGATAAGCACTTCGGAACGCATCAATTCACGGTATAAATTATTTTGTATAATATCGACACCCCGTACGGCCTCCGGCTTATCCCATGTTCTATACTTCCCCTCACGGATATCTTTGCCTATTGTTGCGAGGTAATTCATTTTATATATGGGATCAATCGTCTTTAACCGCGGATGAATCGAAAAACACACTTCGACATTGGTATCAAGCGTATTATCAAAAGCCTCATTGCAAACCGTACAAAAATTTTGAGACGAAGCTTGATGCAGAGACGGTGCCTCATACGCAACGTGTCCGCACGTAGGACAATGATAAATCCAGTCTAAGATAAAAACGCCGTCATAAACACCCTGAATAAAGATATTTAAAATATCTTCACGGGATATTTCTAAGGTTTTACCGATCTCATACAGAGGAATATGAAAAAGCAACCGATCGGAAACATTCGCCAATAACGCTGCAATTTTATCGGCTTCTTTTTGATTCACTTTACAGCGTAGTCTTATGCTCATAAGCTCTCCTTTTAATAAAAACCATAAAGCTGAAAAGCAAGAGATGTACAGAAAATAATTGGCGGGAAAAAGATTATCTTTATCGCACCATCGTAAACAGCCGGTCGGTAAAATGGTTATAAAAAATATTTGACAAATCGTTTTTTTTTATGCTATAGTAAACAGGCAATCGGTGGTATTACCACAATTACACAGCATTCCAGATCGAACCTATGAAAGACAAAAAACGAAAAACGGCCAAAAGCAATAAAGAACGCTTTATAGAGCAGATGGAGACCCTGCTGCTGATGCACCTTATCCTGCCGGGAGAGCTGCTGCCTCCGGAACGGGAACTGGCACAGCAAATGGGGGCTTCACGCCCGGTTATTCATGAAGGGCTCTTAGAGCTTGGAGCACGCGGGCTCATTTCCATTCGGCCGCGGCACGGTTGGATTGTTAACAACTTTGCCGAAGAAGGTGCGCTGCCGCTGCTTTCAAGTCTCTACCGCTTTTCGGCTCCGCAATCGGCCGCCCGTATCGATGCCGATTTGGAAGAAGTCCGCCGAATGATTTTAAAACGTTCCTTGGAGCAATATTTTTCTTTTGCTGCAGAAAAAGAAAAAAGTAATTTACCGCTTATCGAAAAATTAAACAAGCTCCTTAGAGAAGAAAAAAAGCAGCAAGACGAACATTTACGGCCTGCCCAGATACGCAGGCTGACGGAATTGGATTTTTTGTTTTATCGGGCAATTATCGAAGCAGGAGACAATACCGTATTCCTTCTTCTTTTTAATTCCGCACGGGAACTGTATCATCAAAAACTCGAACAATTTTTTACCGAAAATACCGGCAGTATCCAAACGGCAGCCGCTTTAAAATCGGAGTTGATTGCGCATATAGCCGAAGGTAACCGACAGGAAGCATTGGCATTGCTTGAAAAAATGACTTCAATCGGTGCATATATCGATCCGGAATCGAGTAACAAAGGGATAGTACATGAAGACATATCTGCACAAACTCGAACAAAAGATTAAAGAAAAATATCCGCAGCTGAAAATTTCGGCAGCGTGGGACGGACGATCGATAATTCTAACCGGTGATGCTCCTACCGTCGAAGAACGGTATGCTGCGGGTGTTTTCTTTGTAAAAAAATGTAAACATCTCCCCGGATACAAGGGCTTAGTCAACGATATAACCGTAGCGGGAAAGAATGAACCGCCGATGCGGATGCCGGAGCTGCGGGATACGTTTTTGGAAGGAAAAACGTTCGACGTATTGATCATCGGTGCAGGGGTTGTCGGATGCGCAATCGCACGGGAACTGTCGCGCTATGACCTCGCAATCGCCGTTGCCGAAAAAGAATGCGATTGTGCAATGCAGGCTTCATCCCGTAACGACGGTATGATTCATCCCGGTTTTGCAGACAGTCCTTCAAAGAAAAAAGGCAGATTGAACACCCGCGGCAACCGCCTATACCGTAAGCTCGATAAAGAACTCGGCTTTCAAACCGAATGGCCGGGTAGCTTTATGCTGTTTGACTCTCCATTATTGAAATCCCTTGTGCCGTATATGCGCCGGAGGGCGGCAAAAAACGGCGTTGACGGACGGGTCGGTTATAAAACCAAGCAAGAAATACAAAAAATGGAGCCGAACCTCAGCACAAAATACTACGGCGGTTTTTGGATGCCGTACTCCGGTATTGCCTCCCCTTTTAAGGTAACGATAGCTTTTGCGGAAAATGCTGCGGCAAACGGCGTATCCTTTTTCTTTGAAACCGCCGTAACAGGTTTTGATAAAACAAATGAATTAATATCGGCAGTGCACACGAACCGCGGCACACTGAATGCCCGCCTTGTTATCAACGCAGCAGGCGTATGGTCTGATAAAATTGCGGAATGCGCCGGCGACCGTTTTTTTTCCATTCATCCGCGGAAGGGTATGGATATCATCCTCGATAAAAAGAAACGGGATTCCCAGCATACGATTATCGGAAAACCCAATCTGCTTACCTCGTCAAAGCAGCATTCAAAAGGCGGCGGGATTATTCCTTGTATAGAAGGAAACGTCCTTGTCGGACCTACTGCGCATGAGGTGTATGATAGGGAAGACTACAGCACCGATTCGGAAGACGAGCACAGCTTGCTTGCACAGATGTCTATGAACAAAACACTTTCACGCGGCGATATTATCACTTACTACAGCGGAATCCGCGCAGCAACGTGGGAGGAAGATTTTATCGTTGAAGTTTCCGAAAAAGTGCCTAACTTAATCCACGCGGCGGGTATTCAGTCCCCTGGGTTTGCCTCGGCGCCGGCGATTGCGGAAGACATTGCGGAACTCGCACTCAGGCGCTTCCCTGCCATTCTCAAAGAAAAACCGGATTTTTCACCGCGCCGTGAAGCGCCGCGTGAAACAGCCTCGATGCATGATGCCGAGCGGCATACCTTAATTAAACGCGATCCGCTCTACGGCAAAATTGTCTGCCGCTGCGAGCAGATTTCCGAAGGAGAAATCCGGGATGCCGTACGGAGCTGCCGTGCGCTCGGAATGCAGACAATCAGCGTTGATGCGGTAAAACGTAGGTGCCGTGCCGGAATGGGGAGATGCCACGGCGGCTTTTGCACACCGCGCGTAATGGAAATTATCAGCAGGGAAGCCGGAATCCCGCTTGAAAACATCACCAAAAAAGGCGGCGCCTCGTACATATTGGCTCATTCAATTCCGGCTGCGCAAGGAAGTGCAAACGTATGAAAAGTTTTTACGATATTATCGTGATCGGAGCGGGGCCTGCCGGTATGGCAGCAGCATTGGCTGCCGCCGAAAAATCCCCCGAATGCAGTATCGCCCTGATAGAACGGGAAGAGCATATCGGCGGTATTTTAAAGCAGTGCATTCACGACGGCTTCGGGCTTATCCGGTTTAAAGAACGGCTGACCGGTCCCGAATATGCGTGGCGGTACCGCGATATGCTCGCTCAAAAATCCAACATCGATATATTCGTGTCCACATTTGTTATCCGCATTGCACGGCAGATAGGCGGCGGCTTTGAACTGAGCTTCACCAATCCTCAAAACGGAATTTTTAACCTTACCTGCACTGCGCTCATCTCCGCAACGGGCTGCAGAGAACGTACCGACCGACAAGTGTTTATTCATGGCGACCGGCCGTCGGGGATTTTTACAGCAGGACAGGCTCAAGCCTTTATCAATTTAAAGGGATACCTTCCCGGCAAACGGTTTGTCATTTTAGGCAGCGGCGATATCGGGCTGATTATGGCGCGCCGGCTCACCCTCGAAACTGCAAGCACCGGCGGCAGCGTAGAAGGCGTCTATGAGGTAAAAAGCGAACCGTCGGGACTCACCCGCAATATCGTACAATGTCTCGAAGACTACGGCATTCCGCTCCACCTTTCAACGACGGTGAGCGCCTTGCACGGAACAGGGCGCTTGGAAGGAGTAACCGTTGTTCAGGTTGACAAACAGATGCGGCCTATCGCCGGCACGGAACGGTACATTCCCTGCGACACCCTCATTCTAAGTGTCGGACTCATCCCCGAAAACGATATCCTCGACGGCCTTACACCGAAAATCGATGCACGGACAAAGGGTCCGCAGGTCAATCAATATATGGAAACAACAGTTCCCGGCCTGTTCTCTTGCGGAAACGCCCTCCACGTGAACGACCTCGTAGACTATGTTTCGGAGTCAGGCAGCATTGCCGGAGAGCAGGCAGCCATCCTCTGCAACGGAAAGAGAACTTCCGCGGGGCATACTCGTGAAGACAGCCAGCAGGATAAAGCGGCGGAACCGTCCGAATGCCTTGCTGAAATTCCGATCGGCGCGGATAAAACGCTGCTCTATCAAACGCCCGCCCGCATCGTGCCTGACCGGAAACCGGCGGTGATATACTTCCGCTCTGCCGCACAGCGGGAACACGCAACATTAACGATTAACGCGGAAACGGCAGACGGTACAACGGTTCTCTTTAAGAAAACATACCGTTCGTTAAAACCGCCGGAGATGGAGCGGATTGTGCTGGATACCGCATCGATACCGGCACATACCGAAAGACTTCTCTTTTCGCTGGAAAACGCGGAAGCGCCGCATCGCTCAAAGGAGGAGATATGACCAAAAATCTGATTTGTATTGCGTGCCCGCGGGGCTGTCATTTAACCGTGACAATCGGCGCCGCAACGGACACAATAGAGGTAAGCGGAAACAGCTGCCCCAAGGGACTGAGTTACGGCAAACAGGAGGTGCTCTGCCCGATGAGGACGCTGACTACCACCGTGAGCTGCCGGCTTCTGCGCAGCGGGGATACAAGCGGGCATAAGCAGGCCTTTGCCCGGCTGCCGGTAAAAACGGGACGTGAAATTCCGCTTGAGGAGATGAAGTCTATGATAGAAAACATCCGCAGCATTACCGCCTCCGCTCCGGTGCGGTACGGGGATTGCCTTGCGTTGCTTAAAACTCAAAACGGGACGGAAATTCCGATACTCGCCTGTGCAAGCACGGAGGGATGATAAAAACATGGAAAAAAACATAAAAAACGGTCAATCGACCCTTATTTCAATCGACTGCGGCACGCAGAGTTTACGCGTGATTATCTTTGCGGAAGACGGTTCGCTGCTCGCAAAAAAACAGGTCATGTATAAACCGTACGTCAGTCCGCGGCCGGGATGGGCGGAACAAAACCCTGCCGTGTGGTGGGGTGCACTCTGCACAGGCGTAGCCGCACTGAAAACCAGTCATCCCGATTTAATAGCCGCTGCAAAGGGAATCGGCATAACCGCCCAGCGGGATACCGTCATCCTCATCGGCAAGGACGGAACCGTACTGCGCCCTGCAATTACGTGGCTTGATACGCGGAAAGCGCGCGGCCGGTACCGCCCGAATTTTATTATGAAGGCTGCGCTGAAAGCCGTCGATTACTACGAAAAGATCATGCACTCCCAAAGCGACGGGCAATGTAACTGGATACAGGAAAACGAACCCGAAATTTGGAAGAAAACCTGGCGGGTACTGATGGTATCGGGGTACCTGCAATACCGGCTTACGGGAATTGCCGCCGATTCCCCTTCATCCTTGGTAGGACACATTCCCTTCGATCATAAAAAACAAAAGTGGGCATCACCCGGGCACATCACAGCGAAAATATTTCCGATAGACGACGATAAAAAATGCGCCGTTGTGCAAAGTGGAAAGGAAATCGGGAAGGTTTCAGCTCAAGGCGCTGAAGAAACGGGACTGCCTGCCGGTATACCGGTAATTGCCTGCGGCAGCGACAAAGCGTGCGAAACGCTCGGCATGGGTTGCCTTAGTGCGGAAACGGCATCGCTCAGCTTCGGGACAACGGCAACGGTAGAGATATGTACCGACCGCTATACTGAGCCTATACGCTTCCTTCCCGCATACAGCGCCGCCTATCCCGGGCGGTGGGTGCCGGAAATCGAAATTTTTCGCGGTTACTGGATGATCAGCTGGTTTAAAGACGAACTCGGATATGAGGAACGCGCAAAGGCAACGGCTACCGGTATTATTCCGGAGCAAATTATGGATCGTCTCCTCGATTCATCCCCGCCCGGCTGCTACGGCCTGATGCTCCAACCGTACTGGGGAGCAAGCCTGAAAGATCATTATGCAAAGGGTTCGATGATCGGCTTCGGCGACGTACACGGGCGGCACGCAATATACCGCGCAATTGTCGAAGGGCTTGCCTACTCGCTCAGAGAAGGCTTGGAGCAGCTTGAAAGTCAAAGCGGCGTCCCCGTACAAAAAGTCGCCGTTTCCGGCGGAGCATCGCAGAGCGACCGTATCTGCAGCATTACTGCGGATATATTAAACAAGCCGCTTGTCCGCGGTGCCACAACCGAAACTTCGGCGTTGGGGGCGGCAATTTTAACCGCTTACGGGACGGGAAGCTATTCCACTATCGAAAAAAGCGCCAAAAATATGGTGCACATAGCGGGGGAATTTGAGCCGTCGCCGGACAACCGCGTATTATATGATGAACTCTATAAAATATACACGCAGATATATCCTATCTTAAAGCATGTATATAAACGGATACGGGAAGTAACCGGCTATCCGTCATAAAGGCATATTTCAAATAGGAGATAAATATGGCTGAACGTAAGGTATACAAGGATTTTAAACCGGAATGGGAGCAGGTGCCTCCGCCTCCGGATTCATTCCGCTCGATTTTAAAATGGGGAGACCCAAACGAATTTAAGGAACCGAATGAACGGCTCTTTAAATTTATGAAAGGAGAGCTTGGTTTAACCGATGCCGATTTTCAACGGAAGGGCGCCGACGGGCATGAAGTTGTGCCTGACGCATTGGCGACGCAGCCGCTCGAACCGGAGCATGTCGCTTTCTTTGAATCCGTGTGCGGTAAAGAGAATGTCAGCACCAAGGGATATAACCGGCTTTCCGTAGCTTATGGGAAAACCATGTACGACCTGTACCGGCTGAGGGAAAACATCACCGAAAACGCCCCGCGAGCGGTACTCTATCCTTCAAGCCACGAAGAAATCGTGCAGATTGTCGAATACTGTCAAAAACAGCATATTCCGCTCTATGTATACGGCGGCGGTTCCTCCGTCACCCGCGGTGTGGAAGCGTTCAAGGGCGGCATCAGTCTCGATATGCGGCGGAACTTTAATAAGGTAATCAAATTTAACGAAGTCGATCAAACCATCACGGTTGAAGCGGGCATGTCCGGCCCTATGCTCGAAAAAATCTTGAGCGAGGCAAAGACACGCTTCGGCGCACGGCACGCATACACTTGCGGACACTTCCCGCAGTCGTTTGAATACTCCTCCGTCGGCGGCTGGACGGTAACGCGGGGCGCGGGTCAAAACTCAACCTATTACGGCAATATCCACAATATCGTGATGGGGCAAACGTATGTTACCCCCACCGGCGTTATTAAAAGCTACGGACTTCCCGCTCACGCCGTCGGCCCGGACATCGATGAGCTGATGATGGGTTCGGAAGGAGCATTCGGCGTATTGACTCATGTAACGCTGAAAATTTCCCGCCGCACTGCGGAAAACCGCCGGTATTTCAGCTTTATGTTTAAGGATTGGCAAAGCGGCCGCGACGCAGCGCGGGAAATTATGCAGGCCGAAGCAGGCTACCCTTCCGTATTCCGCCTGTCCGACCCCGAAGAAACCGATGCAATGATGAAGCTCTACGGCGTAGAAGGAACCCCGCTCGAAACCTTGATGAATCTCCGCGGCTACAAGGCGCACAACCGCTGCATCTTCTTAGGCTGGACGGAGGGAGAGCGGGGCTTTTCTTCCAATCTTTTCCGCATCGTAAAAAGAATCAGCAAAGCGCACGGAGGACTGTACCTCACCGGTTATCCTACACATAAATGGGAAGAAGGCCGCTTTAACGACCCGTATTTGCGGGAATCGCTGCAAGACTACGGCATCATCCTCGACACGATGGAATGTTCCGTTACATGGGAAATGATGGGCAGAGTGCATGAAAAAGTACGGGCTTTCGCAAAGTCCCGCCCGAACACAGTCTGTATGACTCACCTTTCCCATGCGTATGAGCAAGGGGCAAATCTCTATTTTATCTTTATCGGAAAGTTTGCCGACAAAGAGGAATACGTCGACTATCAGTTCGGTATCTTTGATAATATCATGGAACAGGGCGCTGCGATGAGCCACCATCACGGCGTCGGAAAGATGACGGCAGCATGGGTTGAACAATCGATCGGCACGGATAGGCTGAACATTTTCCGCGCGTTAAAAAAGCACTTTGATCCCGACAACATTATGAATCCGGGCGGAACCCTCGGCATCGATATGACCGAAGAACAAAAGCGCAAGCCGAAATTCTGCAGCAGGACATGGGATAACCCTGCATATTAAAAGAAGTCTTTAATACGCAGAAGCGGTGTTCCGTGCAAGGGGATGTCTCAAAGGCCGGTTGCTTTTTTGCCATCCCCTCTCTATGCTCCCACTGTCTTGCCAATATGCAGCCGCTGTGATAGTATGCCCCCCGTGATACGGTTTAAAAAGTACCTGTTTATCTTTTTTGCGTTTTGTGCCGGGATTTTACACTGTTCCTGTTCTCATGATCGGCTCAGTTATCTGTATACCGGTTTACACGAGCACAAAAATGAGCAAAAAGACTTAGTTGCCTTATTCGAAAAAGAAGACGAACCTCAAATACGATTCGCCCTCATCGACAAAATTGCGGCTCATTTGCAAGCCGAGCATAAAATCAAGTCATTGGCAGTATTCCTGCAGTCCGTTATTGACGCCGAACCGGACAATCCGTATAATGGCTACTTTCTTTTACGGCTCGCAGCAGCGTATCGGGATGTCCAAGAAGATGCGATTGCCGCCTATTATTTTGAATACATCGTACAGAATTATTCCGATATGATTGTAAACGGCCAGTCTATCCATTTGCTCTGCCTAAAAAATCTGATAGAACTTTCCGGTACCGGAACAAAATCGGTTGTTTATTATTCACGCCTTTTGACCGATTTTTATAATGAGTTCGACCCTGCACAAGCTTACTTTATGCTTGCCCAAGCGTATGAAAAACAAGGGGAGTGGCAGCTTGCAATCCAAGCCTATACACAGTTTTTAAACCTGCACCGGTTCGATGTCATCATTCCGGGTATCCCCGACAGCTACGGCTATGCACGTAAGATTGTCGATTACAGTACGTCGACAAAAAGCTGGACGTTCAATACGCTTGACGATCTTGTAAAGACTATCAAAGCGGCAATCCGTGCAAGAGACTACGCAACATTGGAACGGTGCCGCTCAAAGGTGAATTTCTTTGCAATGTCGTGGAAGCAAGAGTTATCCGATACGCAGCAGCAGCCGGATACCAATCTAAGGGATTTTATGTACGGCAGCGCCATTAGTATTGCCTCCGAACTGGATCCGTCCTCCACGCCTTACGAAGCTTATTTAAGGACTTCCGGATGGAACCAATACATCCGTACATGGTATCTCTACTTTAAAAAAATTAATTTTCCTGCCGATCCGACAATCCACGGCCGCTGGGAATGGGCAGGTATCTATTATGGAGAAAAAATTTGAGGATACATACACGTTTTACCGGTAAAAAACCGCCCATACAACGCTTCTGCGTCGGCGTCATAGCGGGAGCTTTGTGTATTCACCCTATCTATGCAAACGTCCAACCGAAACCGGCAACTTCGGACACGGGGATGCATTTAAATAAACCGCTGCTGCAAGACCTTCAAAGCAACACGTTTTTACATACGGCTCTTATTCCTCACGATCATCCGTTAATCGAAAAATTCCGCAAGCAGTATATGTGTACCGACGGCTATAACTACCTTTCAAAAATAATGAAACGCTCCGCTCCGTACCGTGATTTTATCATAGAACTGCTCGAAGCCGAAAATATGCCTGCCGAACTGTTGTTCCTACCCGTCATCGAATCGGGTTTTTTTGAAACGGCTACCTCAAAATCGGGTGCAGTAGGAATTTGGCAATTTATGAGAAACAGCATCGGAGGATACAACATCCACATCGATGATTGGATTGATGAACGGCGGGATCCTTGGAAAACAAGTGTCGCTGCGGTAAAAAAACTCAAGTGGAACTACAGTCAATTCCACGACTGGCCGCTTGCACTTGCCGCCTATAATAGTGGAGTAGGCGCAATACGGACGGCAATCAAAAGAGCCGGCAAGGCGGACTACTGGTATCTTGCGGAACACGGTTACTTAAAAAAAGAAACGCTGTACTATGTACCGAAATTCCTTGCTATTGCGGAAATACTTTCCCGCAGCGACGAGCTGAACATCGATTGGGGAAACACTCAAGACCATCCGCCTACCTCCACCATCGAAATTAAACGGGCAATCGATGTCCGCCTGCTTGCGGAAGAGCTCGGCCTTGAATCCGAATCGATTAGAAAGCTCAATCCTTCGCTCCGCTACTTTATCACACCGCCGAGCATCAAATATCAGCTGCGTCTACCTTCGGCATATACGGAGGCGGCACAAGCAGTGCTCAATCAATCGGATAAACTGCTGATAAAATACTACCAATATCGTATCAAATCGGGCGACACACTTTATGCGCTTGCAAAGCACTACGGAGTCAGCATTCAGAGTATCTTAAACTACAACGAAGGTCTTAGACCGGAAACGCTCAAAATCGGAAAGACCATCTTAATTCCCGCATTAAAATCCGTCGAGATGTATGCCGGTAAGAGCGCCGCGCAGGCGGAAAATTTTAACGGTACGCATACCATCCAGTCGGGTGATACGCTGTGGTCGCTTGCGCTGAAATATTCGGTTTCCGTGGAGCTTTTGGCGCAAAAGAATAATCTAACGGTAAACAGCATCCTCAAGTTAGGGAATACCTTAAAAGTGCCGATACTGTAACGAGGATGTATCTATGAAATATTCGCTCTCCCTTACCGTTTTCATTTTATTTGCTTCGGCATTCTGCTACAGCTACCCTTCGGGGATGGAATCCCAAACGGTACAAAACTGGGAAACCGCTCAAGTAGATTCAAAAATCACAATCGATTTAAACAAAAGCGGGCTATACCTTCCCACCGATAGAAATGCGGCGATACGGCTTATCCAACAAAACCGCTCTTCTTTATTAAAGAACGCATATCTTGCCGTATTAGTGGATTCGTCTCACCGGATCGGCAATTACCTTGCAGAGGAAAGAATTTCTCTCACCGATATCAATACCGTGATTAACAGCGGCAAAAGTACGCCGCCCGTTCTTTCTCAAGAATTGCAAACGGCTATTGTCTATCATCAAAATCCTTTACAAGAACTTGCGAACCTCTTTATAAAACACAATACGCCGTACACTCCTTCGTTCTTTCCTCTCGGTACGGCAAGTAAGGTATACACCGGCATTTTAATTGATGCCCGCGGGAAGCTGCCTGTGCACGGCGAGTATTCAAGCGAACAGCTCAATCCCTGTCTATTCCCGAAAATTTGGAATAAAAATATGAATCTTATCTACGAAAAGAACATCGTAGACCCCGCACAGGCAAAAAAACACAGTATCGTTTTTTATACCGATACCCTTGATGAAAGCGCATATCGGGACAGAATTGGTACTGAGCCCTTGCGGATTATTGCGCGCGGCGTTTTCGGAGATAACCGTACGGATCCTATTATCAGCAATGAGGATGCAGAGCGGATACTTGCAAAAAGAGAAAACATCGAACTGCTGCGGCAAGGGAAAATCGTTATCGTATGCGATAAAGATACGTTACAGGTTTCTCCCACGTATCCGCTTGCAGACGAGCAATTTTATTTTATGTATCGAGACATAGAAAAATTCTTCCTTGACCGTGAACCCGAAAGCATTACCGTCAAAGCGCCTAAAAATATCATCAAAATCACCATGTACGATATCAGATTCGTCGCGGATTCAGCTGAAATTCTCCCTGACGAAACAGGCCGCCTTGATGTCATTGCGGAAGCACTGAAAAAAGTAGGCCCGAATACTCACTTCTTAATCGAAGGACATACCGCCAACCTTAACCGCCCGGAAGGGGAACGCATCCTTTCCCTGCAGCGGGCAGATAAAATTGCGGAAGAGCTGGCAAAACGAGGTATTGAGGCAAGCAGAATGGAAACGGCAGGTTACGGAGCCACCCGTCCTATTGCCCCGAATGATACTGCCGAAAATAGGGCAAAAAACCGCCGCGTTGAAATTACCATTTTACGCGACTAACTTAACTTACACCTATTCTAAGGAGCTTATTAATGAAGATAAAAAACATAGCATACCTGTGCTGCATGATTATGACGATGAGCCTTTTTTCGTGTATGACCGTTCCTAAGGAATCCGAAATACCGGAAGATTCATCGCCGGCGGATTTAACACAGAAAGCGCAGGAGGCTTTCGATTCCGGTAACTACCGCGCTGCGCGTGTATATTATGAAGTAATTCTCAAACGCTTTCCGACCGATGAGAGCGCCTGCATTGCCGCCCAATACGAAATTGCACATTTACATATCAAAAAACACCAATGGAAAGCTGCATACGCCATACTCGAAAAGATTATTGCCCAATATGAAGGGCCGATGGCAATGCATTTACCGCCCGACTATTATAAACTTGCAAAAATCGATTACGCCCGTGCTGCGGAAAAACTCCGCATTAAGGCAAAATCGTAGACCGCATCGGTTTTAGCTATGGTTCTAAACGGGATAGACCGGATTCGCGAGTTTGATTCTCTTCTTAAAGGGAAAAAACTCGGTGTAATCACATCGCTGTCCGGTCTTTCTAAAGATTTTATCCCTTCATGGAAAATCCTTGCCGAACGCTATACGGTACGCGCCCTCTTTGCACCGGAGCACGGACTTTATGGTTGTGAAGACGCCGGTGCCGTATGGGAGAGCGGAAAAAAATCGGTCTCCGGTATTCCGCTCTACAGCCTCTACCGGCAGGACGGGCAAGATTTTAAACCCGCCATGCTGGCCTATATCGATACCTTGGTTTACGACATCCAAGATGCCGGCGTCCGGTTTTATACCTATATCTCTACGATGATACTGGCAATGAGGGTGGCTTCGGCGCACGGTAAAGCTTTTATCGTACTTGACAGACCTAATCCGCTCGGCGGCATTAAGATAGAAGGAAATACCGTAAAAAAAGGCTTTGAAAGCTTTATCGGCATATACCCTCTTTGCATCCGCTACGGTTTAACCGCCGGCGAACTTGCCCGGCTGGTGCATACTGAGGAACAGCTGCACTGCCCGCTGTACATTGTGCCGATGGAGCACTGGCGCCGGGATATGCTCTTTACCGGCACAGGCCGCGTATGGATACCGCCCTCCCCTAACCTACCCCACTTTGACAATACACTTGCGTACCCCGGTACCGCACTATTTGAAGGCACCGAAGTGTCGGAGGGGAGAGGTACGGCCAATCCTTTTACCCTTATCGGCGCTCCGTACATCGATGCGGAAAAACTTGCCGATACGATGAATGATGCCGGACTGCACAGCGTGCATTTTTTGCCTGCCCGTTTTACCCCATCGGCATCCAAGTATGCAGGAGTTCCGTGCCGCGGCGTACAGCTCCTTATTACCGACTACCGAACCTTCGAGCCGGTTAAAACGGGCGTAACGCTTTTGTTTGCCGTTAAAACCGCTTATCCGGATGATTTCCGGTTTTTATCTCCTACGGAAGAAACCGCCGCGGCTTCGATAGAGCGGCTTGGAGGAGACAGCTTATTGCAGACGGCTTGCTCTGCGGGAGAGGTTTGCAGTATCTTTGAAAAAGAAGCGGAAGCTTTTTCGCGGCGTATACGGCCGTTTTTTATCTACGAATAAGAATGGGAGTAACTATGAACAGCACAGGGTTGACTGAATATATCGGACAGATGTTTGCGTGCGGCTTTCCGGGAACGGAGATGCCGGAAGACTTTATTGCATTGGTAAAAAAATACAAGGTCGGCAATGTTATTCTGTTTAAGCATAACATCAGAAGCCTCGCGCAGCTCAAAGCACTCTGTGCGGATATACAAGCCCTCATCACCGCCGAAACGGGACATTCCGCTTTTATTACGATCGACCAAGAAGGCGGGGCAGTTTCGCGGCTTGCGGAAGATTACTATAACGTACCGGGCGCAATGGCGCTGGCTGCAACAGGGGATGAACGGAACGCATATACTGCCGGAAAGATAACGGGAGAAATTCTCCGTTCGCACGGCGTAAACTTCGATTTAGCGCCGGTGTTGGATGTCAATTCAAATCCTAAGAACCCCGTTATCGGAGTGCGCAGCTACGGTGATAATCCTGCGCTTGTCGGCCGTTACGGGATTCAAATGATACGGGGGCTTATTGCAGGCGGAGTGCTCAGTGCGGCAAAGCATTTTCCCGGCCACGGCGACACACCGGTCGATTCGCATTTGACACTGCCGACCGTCCGTAAATCGAAGGCGGAATTGGAACAAACGGAAATAGCCCCCTTTGCCGCCGCAATCAAAACAGGGTTTCTCCCGGCCGTTACCATTTCTCATATTCTTTTTCCCGCCATCGATGAGCAATTTCCCGCTACGATCTCGAAAAAAATCGTAACCGGCTTATTAAAAGAAGAACTCGGGTTTAACGGGTTGGTTATCAGCGACTGCATGGAAATGAAGGCCATGCAAACCTTCTTCGGTACCGAGGAAAGTGCGGCGGCGGCAATCAACGCCGGTATCGAACTGATTTTTATTTCCCATACCATACCGACAGCCTGCGCCGCCATCGAAACGGCAACACGCGCCTGTGCGGAAAACCGGATATCGTTAGCGACCGTCGAACAGGCCGCAAGGAAGATTATCGCTTTAAAAAAGCAGCTTACCCCTGCACAGCCGCTGCCGGAAGAGACGATGAGCGAATACCGAAAGGTTATTGCCGGCTTACGGCGCAAAACGCTGACGGGCTATCACCTTCCCGAAAGCGGATTTCCAAACCTTGGCGGTAAGCCGTTTTTTATCGGCCCGCAGCCGTTCATCGTTACCAATGTGTCAAACGATGTCGATAATTCCATCAGCTTTGCACACTCCATGCAAACTGCATTCGGAGGCACAGGCATCGATACGTCGATTGACCCCGGCGAAGCGGAAATAGCCCAGATTGTTGCGCAGGCGGAATCGGCTACCGGTATTGCCGCAGCAAGCTATAACGGGCATGTCAAACAAGGACAGCTCAAGCTGATTCAAGCCCTCGCCCGCCTGCATAAGCCGATGATTGCCGTCGCTCTGCGTAATCCTTACGATCTCGGCTCCCTACCCGCTCACGTCTGCGGGCTTGCAGCTTATGAATACAGCAATGCGGTGTTATCATGTATCGCCGATATGCTTAAGACGAACGAAAAACCTACAGGAAAGTTCAGCGTTGCTATCCCGCAGATTGCGCTATAAAATAAATATAAGGAGGATTTAAATATGAACAACACACATCATCAAGCTTGCACCACCGTATTGGTCGGGAAAAAGGCATCCGTTGACGGGTCGGTGATAATTGCCAGAAACGAAGATTTTCACGAGGCAATTTCGGTAAAGCTTTTTACCCTGATGCCGGCGAGCGAGGTAAAAAACCGTACCTATACGTCAAAGAATACCGGCGTTACCGTTGCGCTGCCGGAGAAGGCGCTGCGCTGTACCTCCGTACCGCAGGCGTTTCAACAGCTGAAAGGCGAAGAAGGCGAATACGGTGAAGCGGGTATCAACGAAAAGAATATTGCCGTCAGCTCCACCGAAAGCGTATACGGCAACCCGCGTGTGCTGGCTTACGATCCGCTCGTGCCGGACGGTATCGGAGAAGATGCTATCCACAACATCGTAGCGCCGTTTATCAATTCCGCGCGGGACGGGGTTGCGTTTTTAGGAAAACTGATTGCACAATACGGTTCGGCGGAAGGCAACGGTATTCTCTTTGCCGATGCGGACGAAGCATGGTATATGGAAATCCCGTGCGGACATTATTGGGTAGCGCAGCGCATTCCCGACGACTGCTATGCGGTTGCCCCCAATCAGGTCAGTATCGAAAAAATCGATTTTTCAAATGAGCATGATTTTATGTGGGCGGACGGCATTCAGGCATTTGTGGAAGCGCATAAGCTCAATCCCGACCGCGAAGGCTTTAACTTCCGGCATATTTTCGGCACCTCAACCGAAAAAGACCGCGTATACAACACACCCCGCGCATGGTTTGCGCAAAAGTACCTTAATCCCGAAATAGAGCAAAGCCCCGTCTCCAACGATATTCCGTTTATCAGAAAGGCGAGCAGGCTGATTTCGGTAGAAGATGTACAGTACATTTTAAGCTCTCATTATAACGAAACCGTTTACGATCCGATCGGTACGGCGGGTACCGACTATGAAAAAACGCGGTTTAGAGGTATTTCTCTTTCCCGCACGGCGGAATCTCATATTCTCCAGCTGCGGCCGGACGTACCGGAGGGTATTGCCGCTATCCAGTGGCTGGCGTTCGGCACCACGGCCTTTACCCCCTACGTGCCGTTTTTTACCAACGTCAACGACACGCCGAAAATCTACAAAAAAAAGACGGCAACCGTTTCGCTCGAAAATGCCTATTGGCTGTTTAAAATCCTCGGTTTTTTAACCGAAAGCCGCTATCAAACCTTTCGCGAAGCGAATACCACCTATTTACACGAAATGCAAACCTACGGATTCAAACGCGTCCATGAAATCACCGAAGCGGGCAAATCGCTGACAGGCGAACAGCTAACCGATTTCCTCACTGCAGAAAACGAAAAGACTGCTGCGTACGTCATCAAAAAGACCAAAGACCTGATTGCGCAGCTGATGCTGGAATCGTTTAACTATTCAAAGCTGAGCTTCAAAATGGATAAGAATCTGTAAATAATTCGTAATTAAGAATTATGTTTACCCCCGCTTCCGCAATATCAAAATCGAACAGGGGGCAAGCTGCAGCCCTTTTAGATTATCCGAATGATACACCGTTCCGTCAGTCAAGCTCTCATATTCGCCCACCGGAACGGAAGGCAAAAAAATAAAGCCTTGACCAAAATCGGAATTAACGATAATCAAAATACGCTCTTCGCTGCACTCGCGCCAAAAAGCGAATTGCCGGTTTGCAATAAACTCCTGCCGGTACGAACCGTGCCGCAACGCAGGGTGCTGCTCCCGTATGCGGGCAAATGCAGCAATCGACGTCCTGATAAACCCCGCATCAAAGCCGGGCTGCGTAAAATCAGGCAGCATACCGAAAGGCGGAAGCGGCGGGCGCAGTTCATAATCGCAATTGTTTTTCCGCACCCCTCGTATGCCGTATTCACTGCCGTAGTAAATGGACGGAATACCGGGAATCGTAAACAGCAGCCCGTACAACAGATGAATATGCTGCTCCGGTGAGGCAAGCGCACTAACCGCCCGGTTGACATCGTGATTATCCACAAAATTGTACAGCGCGCTCTCTTTATACATCCCGTTTTCACTATTGTATTCCTTATTCAGATTGTACGAAAGCTCATACATATTCTGATCATTCAGACACGACCACAGCGCTTTGTAAATCTGATAGTTCGTTACCGAATCGAGCCTGCCACCCCGTGCCCATTCCGAATAGTCGCCGTGCACCACCTCGCCCATCAGCCAAAAATCAGGCTTTATATTTCTACAAAAAGAGCCGAGCGCATCAAGAAAGTTTTTACTTAACACATCCGCCGCATCAAGCCTGAGTCCGTCTATCCCAAATTCTTCAATCCACATTTTTACCGCGCCAAAAAGATGCTCCCGCACCGCCCCGTTGTCAACATTCAGCTTTACCAAATCCTTGCAGCCTGCCCATCCTTCATAGTCAAAACAGTCTCCCCACGCACTCCGCCGGGTAAAATCAATATTTGCATACCAATCCTTATAGCAGCCGCCGTACCCTCTTTGCTGAATATCCTTAAACGCAAAAAAATCCCGCCCCGTATGATTAAACACCGCATCCAGCACCACCGCAAAGCCCTTTTCGTGGCACAGACGGCAAAACTCCTTAAACCGCTCATTATTCCCCAGCCGGCGCTCAATATGATAGTAATCCACCGTATCATACCCATGCGCACTCGACTCAAAAACCGGCCCGATCAGCAGCGCATTACAGCCAAGCCCCCGAAACCCATCCAACTGCCCCGCAAGTCTTTCAAAAAAATCCCCCGCAGGACACGCAAAATCATTCCGCTTAGGACAATTCCCCATCCCCAGCGCATAAATATGATAAAAAACCTTATCCGAAAATAAATATGACATATAAACCTCTATAAATACTAACTCGATACTCCATACACAAAAGATTGAATGACCCTATAAATAGTCTGATCATCCCTGTGCAATTTTTGACGTATGCACAAAAGCGCGACCGAAATGACATTATTGTGATAGAGGAGTGCATACAGCGCTTCCTTACCGCGCATGTTGCCGAATTCGTGTGCGGATTTAATGAAAAATTCTTCAAACAGTGCCTCAAAACGCCGCTTCAATGGTGCGTAGGCAGTCTCCGTTTCCGCATTGCCGGGGGCATGTAAGAGCACGCTGTGCAGATTAAAAAACGCAGGATTCTCAAGCGCAAAATCGATGACCGCTGTCAGTATTTTTGTCAAACTTTTAATAAAGTCGTGCTCATACACTGCCGCATCGCTGACTTTTTGTAAGAGTTCAGCTCCCTTTGAATCCGCTATCGCCTGTAATAATCCCTGCTTGCTTTTAAAAAAATAGTACAAGGTCGGTTTTGTAATACCGGCGTGTTCGCAAATTTCCTGCACACCGACCCCCTCATACCCTTTTTGAGAAAAGAGAAGAATAGCGGCGTTCAGAATTACTTCCTTGCTGTTATCGTTTGTTATCATGTTCTATACCTTTCGGTATATAATATACCTATCGGTATATGAATTGTCAAGAGGTTGGGATGGTTGTATGTAAAGATCCGGCATCATTAGCCGGCATTGTTATCCGTCATCGTTAAAAACAGTCGCTCAAGCGAATCGTTTGTGCCGCGCTGAGCTTGCAGTTCAGGCAGCGACCCGCAAAACAGCATCTGTCCCTTGTTGATAATCGCGAGTTTATCGCATATCTTTTCGGCAATTTCCATAATATGTGTGGAAAAAAACACCGTCTTTCCCGAATCGGCGTAGCTCCGCATCAGAGTTTTCAAGCGGAACGCGGATTGAGGGTCAAGCCCGACGATGGGTTCATCCAAAATCCACAGTTCCGGCTGATGGATAAGGCTCGCCGCAATGAGCAGCTTTTGCTTCATTCCGTGCGAAAAACTCCCGATACGCGTGTTCAGTACCGTATCGATTTCAAAAAGCGCAGTATATTCCGCGATCCGCTGCTGCCGCTCTTCAGTTGAAACACCGTATACATCCGCGACAAAGTTGAGGTATTCAAGCGCCTTAAACTGCACAAACACTTCGGGATTGTCCGTTACATACCCGATTTTTCGCTTTGCTTCCAGCGGATACTTCAGTATATCGGTACCGCCGATGAGAATATCCCCCGAATCGGGCGCAATGACACCGGTGATCATTTTGATGGTCGTCGTTTTTCCCGCTCCGTTCGGCCCCAAAAAACCGAAAATCTCTCCGGTTTTTGCCTCAAAAGAGAGGTTATCAACCGCCTTTCCCGCCGACCGTCCATACGTCTTTGAAACATTTTGTATCGTAAGCATCTTGCCACCTTAGTTAATTGATAATTTGTAATGGTTAATGTGTAATTTGTAATTACTGTATACTGTGCTATCTATAAGGTGGGGGAAGTCTCCCCCTAAGCTCCGGCTCTTGCCGCCTTCTCTGTCGTATCGGAGCAAGGATTTTCGGTTCAAATATACATGGACGTATATTTTGGGCTGTGTCTCCGTTTTATTTCGGCTAGGCTTCTAGCATCTGCTCCACCTATTTTTAAAAGGCTTACGACAAGTTTCTTTTCAAAAACACTTATTTATCCGTGCCGCTACTGAAAATCCTCAACGTATCATAGTCATATTCGGCTGCTAACATTCGCTTAATCTGCAAATGGGCATAATCCCGTTTGTCAGCGTTGAAGCGGATGTTAGACAATTTATGCATATGCGTGCATTTTTATTGTTTCAAATTCTCGGGAATGATTATTGTTTTCTTCTTCTAAATCATACAGATTCTGAAGATTGAGCCAGAATTCTGCTGTCGTCCCAAAGAATTTTGAAAATCTGATAGCGGTATCCGCAGTAATTGAACGCTTTCCGTGAATTATCTCTGAGATTCTTGTTTCAGGAACATTGATTTCTTTTGCCAGACGATATGCAGAAATGTTCATCGCATCTAAAAAATCTTCTTTAAGAATTTCCCCTGGATGAATATTGGGTAATTTTTCATCTTCATCAGTGATAATCTGTGATTCTAACATTTTCTGCACCTCCATTTTCAAACTTAAATACAATTCTCCATTGATCATTTATTCTGATTGAATAAAATCCGTCTAAATTCCCAACAAGTTTTTCTAAACGATTTCCCGGAGGAATCCTTCTCTTTATCGGTACACTGTTGAGCGGTGAGCGATTTCGATGACGGTGATAATCAGCTCGTCATCACGGATACGGCACAAAATGCGGTAATCGCTCACACGGTAGCGCCATAGGCCGGCAAGGTTTGAAGTAAGCGCTTTTCTGCGGGAACGCGGATTATCGAGAAGCTCGACTTGTTCAAGGTAGTCCAAAACACGCTTTGAGATTGCAGCATCCAGCTTTTTTAATTGCCTTTTGAATGTGTCCGTCAAAATGACTTTCATAATCCCAGCTCGCGCCGCACTTCGGCAATGGTATATGTCTTTTCCCCGCTTTTTTCAAAGTTGGTCCACGCTTTTTCGGCACGTGCCGCGTCTTCGGCGTCTTCCTGCAATTCAGCAAGGTAGCAGCTCAGGGCATTTTCCAAAACTGCGTCTTTAGTTGCTCCGCTCATTTGCGCCGCCTGTTCCAATTCCCGGTACGCTTTATGTGTCATAGTCATTGTAGGCATAGCAAACCTCCTCGTCCTTTATTATACCACAGTTACCGCTGTGTTTTAAGGGGAGGGGTAAATACAAAAAAACCGCCCCCAAGCCAAGATTTTCCGGTTTGAAGACGGTCAGTCTGTTTTTTTAATGTTTAATTTCTAATGTGTAATCAATTTGTAATGTGTAATTTGTAATGTGTAATGTGTAATTCATAATTACCCATTACCCATTATCCATTATCCATTATCCATTACCCATTAAATCAATTCCCCATTCTCTTAAATGTCGCTCGGGAATCCGAAGCGATCCGTTTTTTTCATCTTCCAGTGCTTTATGTTTTTTGCGTTCTCAAAGGCTGTTTTCAACTCAGCTGGAGTGTTGAAGTCTTTACAGTTCTCTTCGGAAGCTGTTTGGTCGGCATAAAGCAGAGCCTTTGCCTTGTCGCTTACCTCACGTGCCGGCAAATCGTTAAAGAGCTTTGTGAAGGCATCGGCATTAAGCTTATTTTGGAAGCATTCCAGCTTTTTCAAAGCGGTGCAACTTTGCACGTTGAGGGCAGTGAGCTGATTATTGGAGCAGTACAGCTGTTGTAATTTAATTAAGCCTTGCACGTTAAGCTCAGTGAGCTGATTGCTGGAGCAACTAAGCTCTTGCAAGGCGGTTAAGCCTTTCACGTTAAGGGTCTTGAGCTGATTGGTGTTGCAGTCAAGCTCTTGCAAAGCGGTTAAGCCCGACACGTTAAGGGTCTTGAGCTGATTG